>CAZCOC010000085.1:0-6600 GCA_964500075.1 uncultured Salinibacterium sp. | reverse complement strand
GCAGACCTCGACCCTGCCGTCGCGACCTGGATTGGCATTCCTGGTCGACTCGACGAGTACGAGGACCTGTCGCCCGATGGCCACCAGCGTCTGGTCGATGAAACCAGAAAAGTGCTCGCTCAGCTCGCGACGGCGACGAGCGTCGACGACACCGACTGGATCACGAAGACCGACATGGAGAGTGAGCTGACACTGACACTCGAGGCGAGCGATGTCGGGCTGTGGATGCGCGATGTGAACGTCATCGACAGCCCGGCGCAAGGCATCCGCGAAATTCTGGACATGATGCCGACAGACACCGAAGAAAACTGGGTCGACATCGCTGGGCGCTTGAACAATCTGCCAACGGCCGTTGCTGGCTACATCGAAACGCTCAGGCTCGGAATCGAGCGTGGAATTACCCCTGCCAAGCGCCAGGTTCGCGAAGTAATTGAGCAGGCCAGGAAGCACGGGTCCGGTAAAGGCTACTTCCACAATTTCACCGGGGCTGCTGCTCTGGCAGACGACCAAGCCATCCCAGAGTTGCTGCAGGCAGACCTCGCCTCCGGTGCACGAGTCTCTTCAGAAGCGTACGAGACGCTCGCGGCATTTCTGACCGACGAACTCCTTCCCGCCGCCGTGGAAGACGACGGTGTTGGACGTGAGATCTATGCGCTGCAATCGCGGCGCTTCCTCGGCGCGGAGATCGACCTTGACGAGACGTACGAGTGGGGGATCGACGAGCTGGCGCGCATGACCGAAGAACAAGAAGCGATCGCTCGCGCAATCAAGCCAGGCGCATCCGTTGCTGAGGCGATTGAACACCTCGATAACGACCCGAAGCGCAAACTGATCGGCACGAAAGCCCTGCAGGAGTGGATGCAGCAACTCAGCGACCGCGCCGTCGCCGAGTTGTCCGCAACGCACTTCGACATTCCGGATGCGATCAAACGGCTCGAGTGCATGATCGCACCAACTCAAGAGGGCGGCATCTACTACACGAGCCCGAGCGATGATTTCTCGCGACCCGGTCGCATGTGGTGGTCAGTTCCTGAGGGTGTCACTGAGTTCAACACTTGGCGCGAGACCACCACGGTGTACCACGAGGGCGTGCCGGGTCACCATTTGCAACTCGGGCAAGCTGTCTACAACCGCGCACAACTGAACACCTATCGCAGGCAACTCGCCGGAACGTCTGGTCACGCCGAGGGTTGGGCCCTCTATGCCGAGCGACTCATGCAGGAGCTCGGGTATCTCGACGATCCGGGTGACCGCCTCGGCATGCTCGACGGCCAACGCATGCGAGCCGCGCGCGTTGTGCTCGACATCGGTGTGCACTTGAACAAGCCAAAGCTCGACGGAACGGGGGAGTGGGACTGGGACTACGCGCTCGACTTCATGTCCAAGAACGTGAACATGAACGAACAGTTCGTTCGGTTCGAGGTCAATCGGTACTTCGGTTGGCCGGGGCAGGCACCGTCCTATAAGGTCGGCCAGCGTATTTGGGAGCAGCTCCGCGACTCCTGCCGGGCCGCGGAGGGTGCCGACTTCAACATCCGAGACTTCCACAGCAGGGCCCTTGCCATCGGCGGGGTCGGGCTCGACACGCTCAAGGCGGCACTGCTGAAGTGAGGTCACGGCGGCAGCGCGTCCTCACGGTTCGCGAAATCCTAAATTTGCGACATCATCAATTTGCGACGACTCGCCTTGCAAACAGCAAGGGGCTAAGCTAAAGGGTCGAGATTCTGCGACATTCTGTCCGCCTGCCAGCGCGGAACTCCCACGCATTACTTCGCACTGGCCTGACTACTGCGCTCCCAACTGAGCGCATCCATACCGGAGCAACTACTACATGACAATCGTAACGACCGACAGGGCACCCAAGCAGGTCGCCGTCAATGACATCGGATCTGCTGAAGACTTTCTCGCCGCGGTCGAAAAGACGCTGAAGTTTTTCAATGACGGAGACCTCATCGAGGGCATCGTCGTCAAGATCGACCGCGACGAGGTTCTTCTCGACGTTGGTTACAAGACCGAGGGTGTCATCCCCTCCCGCGAACTCTCTATCAAGCACGATGTTGATCCGACCGAGGTCGTTCAGGTCGGAGACACCGTCGAAGCACTCGTTCTCCAAAAGGAGGACAAAGAGGGTCGCCTCATCCTGTCCAAGAAGCGTGCACAGTACGAGCGCGCTTGGGGCGACGTCGAGAAGATAAAGGACGCAGACGGGATCGTGACCGGTTCGGTCATCGAGGTCGTCAAGGGTGGCCTCATCGTCGACATCGGTCTTCGTGGCTTCCTGCCAGCGTCGCTCATCGAGCTTCGACGCGTTCGGGATCTGACCCCGTACCTCGGTCAGGACATCGAAGCCAAGATCCTCGAGCTCGACAAGAACCGCAACAACGTCGTGCTCTCGCGACGCGCGCTTCTTGAGCAGACCCAGAGCGAAAGTCGCTCGACCTTCCTCGCGAATCTCGCCAAAGGCCAGGTTCGCAAGGGTGTTGTCTCCTCGATCGTCAACTTCGGTGCCTTCGTGGATCTCGGTGGCGTCGACGGACTGGTTCACGTCTCAGAATTGTCGTGGAAGCACATCGAACACGCCTCAGAGGTCGTCGAGGTTGGCCTGGAGGTCACCGTCGAAATTCTTGAGGTCGATCTTGAGCGCGAGCGCGTTTCGCTGTCGCTCAAGGCAACGCAGGAAGACCCGTGGCAAGTGTTCGCACGCACGCACGCGATCGGTCAGGTTGCGCCAGGAAAGGTCACGAAGCTCGTGCCGTTCGGTGCATTCGTTCGCGTCGCGGAGGGCATCGAAGGGCTCGTGCACATCTCGGAGCTGTCCGGGAAGCACGTTGAGCTCGCCGAGCAGGTTGTTTCGGTCAACGACGACGTCTTCGTGAAAGTCATCGACATTGACCTCGAACGTCGCCGCATCTCGCTCAGCCTCAAGCAGGCGAACGAGGGTGTCGATCCAGAAGGCAGCGAGTTTGACCCAGCTCTCTACGGAATGCTCACCGAGTATGACGACCAGGGTAACTACAAGTACCCGGATGGCTTCGACTCGGAGACCAACGACTGGAAAGAGGGCTTCGAGGCCCAGCGTGAGAAGTGGGAGCAGGACTACGCTGCAGCCCAGGCTCGCTGGGAGCAGCACAAGAAGCAGGTCGCAGCGTCGTCCGCGGATGACAGCGATCTTCCCACTGCCGCACCCGCCGGCGCATCGAGCTTCTCAAGCGAGGAGTCGACTGCCAGTGCAGGAACCCTTGCCGACGACGAAGCACTGACCGCTCTGCGCGAGAAGCTGAGTTCGAACTCCTAGGCCTCAAGAGGCTCAGTAGCACCAGTGATGGCCGGTTCCCTTCTGGGGCCGGCCATCACGCTTCGCGGAGTCCTTCGGCGCTTCGTGATTCGCGCTTGCGCCCCGCGCGCCTGAACAGGGTGATGGCGGCGGCGATCAGACCGCCAATCACAACGATCACCAGCACCGGAATGAGCAGCGCAAACAAGCTCAGCGCGACACTGCCCACATCCTCAACGCCACTGACAATGGGCGCAGCCATACCGGCAGTCACGGCATTCAGCGCTGGGCGGGCCGCCATCTTGACCAGGTGGGTCGCGAGCGCGAGCCCGACACCAACTGCGACCGGAACCCAGGCGTTCGAGCTGAAGAAACTGGCGGGATCCGTGATCACGGCGGTCTGAGTTGCCGACCCGGTCCCGAACGCGATGCCGCCCGCCGCCGGCCGCACGAGTGTCTGAATCCAGTCATTGACCGAGTCCACCACCGGAACCTTGTCGGCCACGAGTTCGATCACCAGCAGCACGCCCAGAATGAGAAGGACCCACTCGTTCTCGAGCCACGACCAGCCGCTCGGCAAGACGACGAAGTCGAGAAAGCGGCCGGCGAGACCGAGCACGAGCAATGGAATGTAGGCGTTGAGGCCGGCGGCGACCGCTAGACCGGTACCGGCGAGAATCTCGAGCATCAACGTCTCCTTTCCCGTGTCGAGGCTAGCATTGCGGGATGCTCCTGATCGGCCTGACCGGCGGAATCGCGTCCGGCAAATCAACCGTCGCAAGCCAGCTTGTTGCACACGGAGCCGTGCACGTCGACGCCGACATTCTGGCTCGCGAAGTCGTGGAACCCGGCACCCAAGCGCTTCATCGAATCCGTCAGACATTCGGCGCTGACGTCATTGACGAGCGCGGCCGGTTGGATCGGGCGGCGCTCGGTGCGATCGTCTTCAGTGATCCGGTCAGGCTGGCGCAACTGAATGCCATCACACATCCCGCCGTCTGGGCGCTAGCTCAACAACGGTTCGCGGCCGCGCGGGCAGCAGATCCGCTCGCGGTCGTTGTCTATGACGTGCCGCTGCTTGTTGAGGCATCCGCCAACCGGCCGATTCGCTTCGATCTCATTGTCGTCGTGCACGCCAGCGCAGCCACCCGAATCGACCGATTGATCGAACTGAGAGGGATGACGCGAGACGAGGCAGTTCGCAGAGTCCGTGCCCAAGCTCGAGACGACGAACGGCTCGCGATCGCCGATGTTGTGATCGAAACAGAGGGCAGCGTTCAGAGCACGCGCGAGCAGGTGGAGGCGCTGTGGTCGAGGATTGTCGCCCAGCGCGACAGCGCTCGCTAACTCAGAGCACTGTCAGTGCCGGTGCCTAAGCTTGAGGGATGGAGACGACGAGAGCTGTTCGACCGTTCGAGGTCGTGAGCGAGTACGTTCCAAGCGGCGATCAGCCGCAAGCGATTCGCGAGTTGGCGCAGCGCATCAATGCCGGTGAGACAGATGTTGTGCTCCTCGGTGCGACCGGTACCGGCAAGTCGGCGACGACCGCCTGGCTCATCGAGCAAGTGCAACGACCGACCCTCGTGCTCTCGCATAACAAGACGCTCGCTGCGCAATTGGCAAATGAGTTTCGCGACCTGATGCCGAACAACGCGGTCGAGTACTTTGTCTCGTACTACGACTACTACCAGCCCGAGGCCTACGTTCCGCAAACAGACACCTTCATCGAGAAGGACTCCTCGATCAACGCCGAGGTCGAGCGTCTGCGGCATTCGACAACGAACTCGCTTCTCAGCCGGCGTGACGTCATCGTGGTCTCGACAGTGTCGTGCATCTACGGTCTCGGGAAAGCTGAGTCGTATCTCGAGGGGATGATCGCACTCCAGATTGGCATGCGCATTGACCGCGAGACCCTCATCCGTAGGTTTGTCTCGATGCAGTACCAGCGCAACGATTATGACTTTTCGCGCGGCACCTTCCGGGTACGCGGCGACACCATCGAGATCATTCCGATGTACGAGGAGCTTGCGATTCGCATCGAGATGTTCGGCGATGAAATCGAGGCGATCTACGCACTCCACCCGTTGACCGGCGACGTCGTGCGAACCCTCGACGCGGTTTCGGTGTTCCCGGGTACCCATTACGCGGCGAGCCCGGCGACGATTCAACGGGCCATCGGCACCATCCAGGTGGAACTTGCGCAACGTCTTCAGGAGTTAGAGCGCCAGGGCAAACTGCTCGAGGCCCAGCGCTTGCGCATGCGTACAACCTTCGATATCGAAATGATGCAGCAGATCGGGTTCTGCAATGGCATCGAGAACTACTCGAGGCACATGGACGGCCGCGCGCCTGGCGAAGCGCCGCACTGCCTGCTCGACTATTTTCCGGAGGACTTCCTTGTCGTCATCGACGAGTCGCACGTCACCGTCCCACAGATCGGTGCCATGTACGAGGGGGATGCCTCGCGCAAGCGCACCCTCGTCGAGCACGGCTTCCGCCTGCCGAGCGCCCTCGATAACCGCCCGCTCAAGTGGGAAGAGTTTCTGAGCCGTGTCGGACAGAAGGTCTATCTGTCAGCGACCCCCGGCAAGTACGAACTCGGCATCACAGACTCCATTGTCGAGCAGGTCATCCGCCCGACCGGGCTGGTCGACCCGAAGATCGTGGTCAAGCCATCGAAGGGTCAGATCGACGATCTGCTCGAACAGATTCGTCTCCGTGTCGAGCGCAACGAGCGCGTGCTCGTGACGACCCTTACCAAGAAGATGGCAGAAGAGCTCACCGAGTTTCTCGGCGAGCACGGGGTACGCGTACGCTACTTGCACTCCGACGTCGACACGCTGAGGCGTGTCGAGCTACTCACCGAGCTTCGGCAGGGCGTCTACGACGTGCTCGTCGGCATCAACCTGCTGCGCGAGGGCCTTGACCTTCCGGAAGTGTCGCTCGTGGCCATCCTCGATGCTGATAAGGAGGGCTTCTTGCGCTCGGGCACATCGCTCATCCAGACAATCGGTCGCGCGGCGCGCAACGTCTCTGGTGAAGTTCACATGTACGCGGATGTCATGACCAACTCGATGACGAAAGCGATCGAGGAGACCGAGCGCCGCCGCAACAAGCAGATCGCGTACAACGTCGAGCGCGGGATCGACCCGCAGCCGCTCCGCAAGAAGATTGCCGACATCACCGACGCCCTCATGCGAGAAGGAGCGGACACCGCCGAGCTTCTCTCCGGGCGGCGCGGTGATGGTCGCAAAAAGTCGCCGACCCCGAGCCTCAAGCGCGAGGGTCTCGCGGCGGCAGGTGGTAACAATCTCGAACAGATCATT
>CAZCOC010000084.1:0-6609 GCA_964500075.1 uncultured Salinibacterium sp. | reverse complement strand
GAGCTCGGCGACCGATGCTTCCTTGTTCGCCATGGTGCTCCCTAATAGTGATTGGATGTTGTATACCTGAACCGCCGGCGCCCTGAACCCAGAGGCCTGCGCGAAGCAACAAAAAGCTCCGGCTAGCCTGCAATAACAGGAGCACGGAGCTGAACCCAAACAGACTGAATCAGTCAGGGAAACGACTTCACACACCTGCGCTGGATTCGTTGTTCACGAACTTCGACTCGCACTGCTTTTTCAAGCGACGCGGGTTACCTGCGGTCTTCGGCTTCGCCAAGGGTACGTCATGCTCGGCGAGCACGCAAACCAACCGGCGACGAACGAACTAGGTGCCAACGACACATACTGGGCGCTCAGGCCTCAGTGCTCAGGCCTCAGTGCTCAGGCCTCAGCGCTCACGCCTGTGCGCTCAGGCCTGAGCGGCGCTGTGCGGCGGTGCACCTTGGCGCGGCCCGGCCAGCGGCATCCGAAACCAGAAGACGGTTTCACCGGGTGCGCTCTGCACACCAACGGTGCCGCCGTGCGCCTCAATCACTCCGGCAACGATGGACAGCCCGAGTCCGGTACTCGCTGACGGGCCCGCGGCTCCTGGCGGGCCCGCGTTTCCTATTTGGCGCGCGCGAGATACGTCGGCGCGCACGAATCGTTCGAAGATCCGCGGGAGGAGTTCTGCGTCGATTCCCGGTCCGGAATCGCTGACCCGCACGAGCGCATCCGTGCCATCGACGCGTGATGTAACGGTCACAGTGGTTCCTGGCGGGGTGTGTTGGCGAGCATTCCCGAGAAGGTTTGCGACGACCTGGTGGAGCCGTGTCGCGTCACCGGTGACGAGGATCGGTGCGGACGACTCGACGAGTGCCCATTCATGCCCAGGTCCGGCAACCGTGGCGTCGGCAATCGAGTCGCGCACGATGACTGAGAGATCGACCGAGTCATGAGCGAGCGGGTTGCCCTCGTCGAGTCTCGCCAGCAACAACAAATCCTCCACGAGCGCCGTCATCCGAACGGTCTCAGATTCCACTCTGGCCATCGCGTGAACAATGTCGTTCGGCAAGTCGTGTCCCGACCGTCTCGTCAGCTCCGAGTATCCCCGAATGGCGGCGAGCGGTGTGCGTAACTCGTGGCTCGCGTCCGCCACGAACGATCGCACCTTGTTCTCACTCGCCTGGCGGGCAGAAAGAGCGGATGCCACGTGGTCAAGCATGCGGTTGACGGCCGCCCCGACCTTTCCAACCTCGGTCGACGGATTTGCGTCGATCTCCCCCACCCGAACCGCCAAATCGACATCGCCTCGATCGAGCGGGATCTCGGCGACCCGAGATGCCGCATCCGCCACCCGATCGAGCGGCCGAAGCGCGAGTCGCACGATGGCGGCGCCGGCCGCAGCAGCGATGACGACACCAACAACACCAACTCCGAGTACGAGCAGTGCGAGCCGGAGCACGGTTTCATCAACCTCCTTGAGTGGCAGGCCAATGATCAGGTCGCCGGCGAACGAAGTCGGGCGGATGACGACGCGGTAATGACCGAAGCCCGGTCCAAGATCAACGGTGCTCGGCAGTTCGCCCAAGTTTGACGTCACCAAGCGCGCGCTTTGCTCTGGCGACAACTGCACAACGGTTCCGCGCTCACCGAGCACGGCAGCGCTCACCGTGCCTGCCGGGTCAACGAGCCCAGCGAGAGTGCCTTCGCGCTGTCCTGGCAACACGACAACATCGTCCGCCCCGGGCGTTCCAGGCGCGCCTTGATCGCCCTGCACAGCGCCGGGAGGTCCCTGGCCGGGGCCGAAGGCATCTTCGGAACGACCGGTCGCGGCCTTGAGCTGACCGTCCAGTCGGCCGACCAAAAAGGTCTCGAGCGCGACAACGCTGATCACGCCGATGCCGATCGACACTGCCGTCAACAGCGCGACGATGCCGACGACGAGTTTGGTGCGAAGTGTGACTCGACTCAACCGGCGGCCTTCAGAATGTAGCCAACCCCGCGAACGGTGTGAATCATGGGAGGCCCGAAGGGGTCAAGTTTCTTGCGCAAGTAGGAGATGTACAGTTCAACGACGCTCGACTTGCCGTCAAACTCGTAGCTCCAGACCCGGTCCAGAATCTGCGCTTTGCTGAGCACGCGACGCGGGTTGCGCATGAAGTACCGCAACAGTTCGAACTCGGTCGCGGTCAGTTCGATGATCGTGCCCGCGCGACGCACCTCGTAGCTCTCTTCGTTGAGCATCAGATCGCCGACCTTGATGACCGAGTCAACGCCAACCGCCGTTGCCAAGCTTGAGCGACGGATGAGCGCCCGCAGACGCGCGACGAGTTCTTCAAGGCTGAACGGCTTGGTTACGTAGTCGTCGCCGCCAATGGTGAGCCCAGCGACGCGATCGTCGAGCGAATCCTTGGCGGTCAAAAAGAGAATCGGCACGTCGATGCCATCGGCCCGCAATCTCGACAGCACGGTCAGGCCGTCGATACTTGGCAACATGATGTCGAGTACGACGACATCCGGTCGGAACTCCCGGATCAGGCCGAGCGCGTGCTGACCGTCACCCGAGCGTTTCACGTCCCAGCCCTCGTACCGCAACGCCATCGACACGAGGTCGCTGAGTGACTCCTCGTCATCGACAACAACCGCGCGGATCGGGCCGCCATCGGCACGGCGAAGCTGGGGCTGCGGCTCTGTCGCTGGCATGTGTCTGGAGATCACTCTCTTCAGTATTGGGAGTTTCCTATGAACTGGCTGGATGTTGGTAAATCGCAAGACCGCACGGCCGCGTCTTGGTCGTCGGCACGCCGACCGGCCATGACAATAGTCATGTGACGTTGCAGCCGGAACTCAACCTGTGGGCGGCACCGGCGCCCGACCACCGAAGCCGGATCGTTGCCAGCGCCGACGACCGCATCGCTTGGCTGCGAGCGCGAAGTCGCGGGGTGACGGCAACTGACGTCGCGCGACTGTCGAGTGAACGTGCTCTGCCAACCGTCGCACAGGACAAATTGCTCGGTACCGGCTTCGGCGGCAATGCGTACACCGATCACGGCAGGGCCCGAGAGCCCGAGATTGCTCGCTGGGTGCGCGCTCAGCACGGGATCGAGCCGAGTTCGGCGCTGTACCATGCGCACGGCAATCCGCTCCACCTCGCAACTCCAGACGGCGTCGGCGTGCTCGGGAATGACGTCGTGCTGGCAGAGATCAAGACGACGATTCACGCCTGGCGAAGCATCCCCCGCAGCTATCTCAGGCAAGTGTGGTGGCAGCAGTACGTTCTCGGGGCCGAACGCACCCTCGTCGTCTGGGAACAACACGAAGGCTTTGTACCGCTCGGTGCTGAGCCCGAGTGCCGCTGGGTCGAGCGGGACGATAACGAGGTTCATATGCTCGTCGGGCTAGCGAACCGGCTCCTCGCGCTCATGAACCGCTGACGGTTGCACGAGGTGCCCGGTCGCATCCGCTGCCGCGAGTAGCTTGGCCGCGCCCAACGACCGAGCTGCGTGCAGTGCGAGAACCACCCCGAAGACCACCAGCCAGCCAATGGCAACGGTCGTCGCGATGAACTCAAGGCGACTCCCGAGGTCGGCCTGAAAGCGAAACAGTGACAGCAAACCACCGGCGGATGCGATGACCGCCACGACAACTGCGGTTGCGAGCGACAAGCGGGCAAGCACGCGATACTCACGCGCGAGGGCGGTCTGCAGCATCGCAACGCAGGCCGCCGCAAAGGCGAGCACGGCAGCAAGCGTGTGGAGAAAATCCTGCCAAGTGAAGGTACTGCCGTACGGCAAAGGACAACCGGGAGTGCAGGTTACCTGAGAGGCGAACAGAAAGAACCCGCATGCGATCCAGAGCGAAATAGCTGGCGTCCAGGCCGAAAGCACGCCAACTGAACTGCGCACGTGACGACCTGCAAACGCGATGAGGCTGCCCCCGGCCACGATAAGTACGAGCGAGATCTGGAACCACGCCGCTGTCGGCTCACCCTGGGCACCGAGCTCGCTCACATACAGCTCTCGGCTGACACTGATGCGCGCCAGCCAGATAATTACGAGAGACGCGACAACGAGCGAGCAGCCGAGAACGGCAGCCGCGTACTCCGCCCGTCGGAGAGTGAGAGCGCGATCGGTATCCACGATTCGAAGGATAGCGTCCGGCGAGAGTTTGCCGCGAGGTGACAAATCCGTAACAGTGCCGACTCATTGAGCGACTTTACTGAGTGAGTGACTGGTGCAGGGAGGCAAAGATGAGCACGATG
Source organism: uncultured Salinibacterium sp. (assembly GCA_964500075.1). Lineage (GTDB taxonomy): Bacteria > Actinomycetota > Actinomycetes > Actinomycetales > Microbacteriaceae > Rhodoglobus. The sequence continues at coordinate 2,363 of CAZCOC010000084.1, read as the reverse complement.
AAGGCAGTCGTGATGGACGCAACCGGTGGGTCCGATGTATTGCACCTCTCTGAGGTGCCGCGGCCGACCAGAGTCAACGCCGAATTCCTGATCAAGGTTGTCGCCGCTGGAGTCAACCCGATCGACTTCAAGACCAGATCTGGCGCCGGCGCATCCGGGGCGATCACCGGCTTTCCGGTGATCCTCGGCAACGATTTCAGCGGTGTCGTCGTGGAATCCCCCTACGACGCACATCCGATCAAAGTCGGCGACGAGGTATACGGCATGACGATGGTGCCGAGATTCGGGGGGAGCTACGCGGAGTATGTGACCGTTCCGGGCATCGCGCTCGCGCGCAAACCCCGAGCGCTCTCACACGTTGAGGCCGCGGCCGTTCCACTCGCGGCGCTGACCGCGTGGGGCGCGGTCGTCGATGTCGCAAAGGCGCACGACGGCCAGCGGATGCTCATCCACGCCGGCGCTGGCGGCGTCGGCCATTTTGCGATCCAGTTCGCAACCTACTTCGGCGCCCATGTCATCACCACTGGTTCAACTCGCAACGCAAGCTGGCTGCGGGAACTGGGCGCAAGCGAAGTGATCGACTACTCGACGGCTCGATTCGAGAATGTCGTGAGCGATCTCGATGTCGTCATCGACCTCATTGGAAACGCCGTCGACGACACCGGCTCACGATCCCTGTCGGTGCTCAAGCCGGGGGGGCTCATTGTCAACTTGCCGACGGGCAGCTGGCCGGGGCTCGCCGACGATGCCGCGGCGGCCGGCGTTCGAGCGACCGGCTACCGAGTGTCTGCAGACGGCGCGACTCTCGCGGTCGTCTCGCGTCTGCTCGAGTCTGGCGATGTTCGCGTCTTCGTCGATCGGGTCTTCGCTCTTCACGAGGCTGGCGACGCCCATCAGGCACTTGAAACGGGCCACACCAGGGGCAAGATCGTGTTGAAGGTCAGTGACCGCTGAGTTCGGTGACCGCTGAGTTCGGCGACCGCTGAGTTCGGCGACGGCTGAGTTCGGTCGTCATAAATTCAGCGCGCACACGAAGTCGTCTTCGTACCGCTCACCGACACGAAACTTTTTAGTGCCGACCACCAAGAAACCGCACTTCTCGTAGAAGCGTTTTGCGCGAACGTTCTGTTGGTTGACGCCGAGCCAGAGGCTCTGTGCTCCTCGCGCTCGAGCGGCGTCCGCTGACGAGTCGACGAGCGCAGCCGCGAGTCCGGTGCCGTGCGCTTCCCGCAGCGCGTAGCACTTGCTGAGTTCCGCGGTCGGTCTCAGAGCCACGGATGCCGCGACATCCGCATCGCTCGGTTCGCCGTGCACGACCATCGTGTACCCGCTCGGGGTTCCGTCGATCGTACCGAGGAACAGGTCTCGTTCTGGGTCTGCGAGATAGCGCGCGAAGGCATCCACCGAAAGGTTCGCGCTAATGAAAGCCTCGATCGACTCGGGGAGTGTGTCAGGGGGACACGCGAGCGGGAAGGTCGCCGCCGCGATCTCGTGCAGGAGCGCCGCGTCATCCGTCGCCGCTTGGCGAATCAGCACGGGTGAATCAGCACGGGTGAATCAGCATCGGGCGAATCAGCATCGCTCTCCATCTTAAACAGGCAGGTCACGAAAAAGGGGCCAGCCGAAGCTGACCCCTTCAACGCTAGCAATGACTACAGAATGTTGACGTCGAGCGGGATGCCGGGGCCAAACGTTGTCGAGACGGTGCCCTTGGTGATGTAGCGACCCTTCGATGAGCTCGGCTTGGAGCGCACGACCTCGTCGAGGGCAGCCTTGATGTTCTCACTGAGCTGCTCTTCGCTGAAGCCAGCCTTGCCGACCACGAAGTGCACGTTCGAGTGCTTGTCAACGCGGAACTCGATCTTGCCGCCCTTGATTTCAGAGACAGCCTTCGCGGTGTCCTGGGTTACCGTTCCGGTCTTCGGGTTGGGCATGAGGCCGCGCGGGCCGAGCACCTTACCGAGACGACCAACCTGACCCATCAGCTCAGGGGTCGAGACTGCCGCATCAAACGAGGTGTATCCGCCGGCGACCTTCTCGATGAGTTCTGCACCGCCGACCTCGTCAGCACCGGCCGCGATCGCAGCCTCGGCGGCAGGGCCGGTGGCGAACACGATGACTCGAGCTACCTTGCCGGTTCCGTGCGGAAGGATGACGGTTCCGCGAACCATTTGGTCCGCCTTGCGAGGGTCGACACCCAGCTTGAGGGCGACCTCGACGGTTGAGTCGAACTTCTTCGACCCGGTGGCCTTCGCAACAGCAACGGCCTCAGATGGCGTGTAGAACTTGCCTTCTTCAATCTTCTCCGCGGCTGCGCGGTATGCCTTTGACTTGGTTGCCATGATTACGCCTCCACCGAGATT
>CAZCOC010000083.1:0-6645 GCA_964500075.1 uncultured Salinibacterium sp. | reverse complement strand
ACGATTGGTCGCTGTTGTGCGACTTTGCGAGCTCTCCTGGCGGCAGCAATGAGGCGATTCGCGTGTATCTGGCGCGCGGTGTTCGCGCGGCTCCGGAGGCTCACGAACGCACCGACGAGGAGGCTGGCATCGAGGTGCGCTGGGTTCCGCTGGACGATGTCGTGAACGCGATCCTCGACCGGCGGGTGCAGAACTCGATCCTGATCATCGCCGCTCTGACGGCGCACACGGCACGAAACCGCGGTTGGGACAGCTTGGGCAATGCGGATTCGCCGTGGCCGCGGCATCCGCTCAGTCGTTCTGAGCAGTGAATTCTCGGCAGTGACCATGGCAACGGAAACCGCAGCAGCGAGCTCGACGCCGCTTCCGGTTGCGGTCGACAAGTTCTTGCGGCACGTCGCGGTAGAGCGCGGCCTGTCGAAGAACACCCTCGAGGCGTACACGCGAGATTTGAACAGCTACACCGGTTCGCTTGCCCGCCGCGGCATCGAGAGTGTGCAGTCGATCAGTTCGGTGGATGTCTCGGCCTTCGCCAACGAGTTGCGCTCGCGTACCGAGCGACCGCTCGCTGCATCGTCGCTGGCGCGAATGCTGTCGTCAGTTCGCGGGCTGCACCGCTTTCTGCTCGACGAGCAGCTGGTCGATGCGGATGTCTCGGCCGAGATTGCCGCGCCGAAGCTCGCTATGCGATTACCGAAAGCGATCAGCATTGAGCAAATGGCGGCGGTGCTGGCGGCCACCGATGGCGACGAGCCGCAAGCGTTGCGTGACAAGGCGCTGCTCGAACTGCTGTACGCCACGGGCGCCCGCATATCGGAGGCTGTTGCGCTCAACGTCGACGACGTGATCGAGGGCGACGTCGTCCGCCTCCTTGGTAAGGGCTCCAAGCAGCGAATCGTTCCGGTCGGCAGTTTCGCGAGATCGGCGATCGAGGCCTACCTCGTGCGCGCTCGACCGATATTCTCAGCGCGCGGCTTGGCAACCCCAGCACTCTTTCTTGGCGTGCGCGGTCAGCGGGTATCGCGGCAAAACGCGTGGCTGATCATTCGCGCTGCAGCAGCACGCGCGCACCTCGGTTTCGAGATCTCGCCGCACAGTTTTAGGCACTCGTTCGCCACCCATTTGCTGTCCGGCGGCGCAGATGTTCGCGTGGTACAGGAACTGCTCGGCCACGCCTCGGTAGCAACCACCCAGATCTACACGCTCGTGACGGCCGATTCGCTGCGCGATATGTATACGACGGCGCATCCGCGCGCACGCTGAAGTGAATCGCATGCGCGAGTTGAACCCTCAGGTTGAGGTCGAGGTGACCACGATTGCTCGACGCGTGTGCTGCGAGCACTGTGGAGAGCGCCGCGTACACTTTTTTCCATGACTGCACCACTGGACGACTCGGCCGTGCTCCCAGGCTTCGAGACCCAGTTGCTCGGGCCGACTGGCCGTCCGGTTACGGTCTTTCCCGAGCCAACCCCGTTGCGTGGGCACGGACCGGCGCGCATCATCGTCCTGTGCAACCAGAAGGGTGGTGTCGGCAAGACGACTACCACGATTAGCCTTGGGGCCGCGTTGGCCGAGTATGGCCGCCGGGTGCTTGCCGTCGACTTTGACCCACAGGGGGCGCTGTCGGCAGGTCTTGGTGTGCCGACGCACGATGTAGCAACAATTTACGACCTCTTGCTCGGTACGGTGAAGAACCCCACCGAGGCGATCATCCAGACCGACTACCAGAACCTCCATGTCATTCCGGCCAACATTGACCTCTCTGCGGCGGAGGTGCATCTCGTCAACGAAGTCGCGCGCGAGACGATTCTCGCTCGAGTACTCAAGAAGGTCAGCGATCAGTACGACGTGATCCTCATCGACTGTCAGCCTTCACTCGGGCTGCTGACGGTCAACGCGCTGACGGCCGCGCACGGCGTGTTGATTCCGCTGGAGTGTGAGTTCTTTGCACTTCGTGGAGTTGCGCTGCTTGTCGAGACGATCGACAAGGTGCGTGATCGCCTGAACCCGGCCATCGAGCTCGACGGTATTCTTGCGACCATGTATGACTCGCGCACCCTGCACTCCCGCGAGGTGCTCGAGCGCGTCGTTGAGACCTTCGGCCCGAGCGTCTTCGAAACCGTCATTGGACGCACGGTCAAGTTCCCGGATGCCAGCGTCGCTGGCGCGCCGATCACTAGCTTCGCGCCTGAGCACTCCGCCGCGGAGTCCTATCGCCAACTCGCGAGGGAACTGATTCACCGTGGCGCCGTCGCGTAGCGCGGTGCCCGTTGCGAATGAGCAGGATGCCGCGGAGCCAGGCGCCGCGCACCTCGCCGCGGCGGATATCGATTCGACATCGAATGGCTTCTCGGTCTCGCTCAGCAACTTCAACGGGCCGTTCGATCTGCTGCTATCCCTCATCGCCAAGCACGAACTTGACATCACTGAAGTCTCGCTCTCCACGATCACCGACGAGTTCATCTCCTACCTCCGAGGGCTTGACGCGGTCGAGGAGCTGGATCAAGCCAGCGAGTTTCTTGTCATCGCCGCGACCCTACTCGATCTGAAGGTTGCCGGACTGCTGCCGCAGGGCGAGCTCGTGGACGCCGAGGATGTCGCACTGCTTGAGGCGCGCGACCTGTTGTTCGCTCGGCTCCTGCAGTACCGAGCGTTCAAAGAGGCAGCGTCGTGGTTCACTACGCAGCTAGACACCGAGTCTCAACGGCACTCCAGAACGGTTCGGCTCGAGGAAAAGTACCGCACGCAAACGCCGGAGCTTGTCTGGACGCTCACCCTCGAGGACTTCGCCGCGCTCGCCGCCATCGCGTTGGCGCCACGCGAGATTCCAACGGTGGGGCTCGATCACTTGCACGCTCCGCTCGTAAGCATCCGAGAGCAGGCTGCCCACGTTGTCGCGCTCTTGCGCCGCGGTGAGTCACTCACCTTCCGCCAGTTGATCGCCGGGGCTGACGCCAGAGGCGTTATCGTTGCGAGGTTCCTTGCGGTGCTTGAGCTCTATCGCGGCGACGCCGTCGCGTTCGAACAGCTCGAGCCGCTCGGCGAACTCACCATCAGGTGGACGGCCGAGCATTGGAACGACGACACCCTTTCGACCCTCGGAGCAGAATATGGCAGTTGACGGAGCCGTCACCGTTGAGGTCGCAGCGATCGGCCCGGCCGGTCACGACAGGGAAGTGCTCGAGATCGCGCGCGCGCTCGAAGCCATTCTCATGGTCGCCGATGAACCGCAGAGCCTGGTCTCTCTTGCGACCGCGCTCGGCGTTCCGGTCGCAGCTATTCGGCAGTCGATCGAACGACTTGTCGCCGATTTCGATGGCGAGAGCACAAGCATCCGTCGTGGTTTCGAGCTTCGCGAAGTCGGTGGCGGATGGCGCATCTACGTGCGCGGCGAGTTCGACGACGCCGTGCGAGATTTCGTGCTCACCCAGAACCCGACTCGCCTCAGCCAGGCGGCGCTCGAAACGCTCGCCGTGATTGCATACAAACAGCCGATTTCGCGCGGTGCGATCGCCTCGATTCGCGCCGTGAACGTCGACTCGGTCGTGCGCACGCTGCTCGGTCGCGGGCTCGTGACCGAAGCCTTCACCGACAGCGAGACCGGTGCGATCCATTACGAGACGACCGAGCTGCTGCTCGTGCAGCTCGGCATCAACTCACTCGACGAGCTGCCTCGCATCTCGCCGCTGCTCGCAGATGGCTCAGGAGGCTTCGATGATTTCGGGTAGCGTCGAGGGCGAGCGACTGCAGAAGGTGATGGCCGCCGCTGGCGTGGCCTCCCGTCGAGTGTCTGAGAACATGATCGCGGCCGGTCGAGTCACCGTCAACGGCGAGCCCGCAACAGAGCCGGGTCGCCGCGTGCTTGCGACCGACCTAGTCTCGGTCGATGGGGTGGCTGTGCAGCTTGACGTGAGCAAGCGGTACATCATGCTCAACAAGCCGGTCGGGGTGGTCAGTTCGCTCGCTGACGAAAACGGTCGGCCCGATTTGCGGCAGTTCACGAACGAGTACGAGGAGCGCATGTACAACGTCGGGCGGCTCGATGCCCAAACCTCAGGTCTGCTCGTGCTGACCAACGATGGTGAACTGGCGCACGTGCTCGCCCACCCATCTTTCGGCGTGTCCAAGACCTACATCGCGAAAGTCTCCGGTGTCGTCAGCGCGCAAACCATCTCCAAGCTCACGAAGGGGATCGAGCTTGAGGATGGCCCGATTGCCGCTGACCGGGCGCGGGCGCTCGGTGCGGCATCCGCCGGTGCGACCCTGGTTGAGCTCACCCTGCACTCGGGTCGCAACCGCATCGTGCGCCGCATGATGGATGCGGTCGGGCACCCTGTCATCGACCTCGTGCGACGGCAGTTCGGGCCGCTCCATCTCGGCAGTTTGCCCGTCGGCGGAATGCGCGATCTCACGTCGGTTGAGCTCGGCCAGATATTGACGATTGTGCGGGATGCCGCGGCCGGGCCAGCTGGGATCGTGCCAGCTGAGATCGTGCCAGCGGCGACATCAACGGATGACGGCAATGGCTAGCGGGCAAGCCCGCCTGCGCGGGCCGGTGCGCATCGTCGGTGCCGGACTTCTCGGGGCAAGCCTCGGACTTGCTCTGCGCGCGCGCAACATCGACGTGATTCTCGCCGACGCCTCGCCATCGACACTCGCGCTCGCCATCGATTACGGTGCCGGCCGCAAAGCCGAGCCGGGGGATGCCCCAGAGCTCATCGTGGTCTGCGTCCCGCCAGATGTGACGGCGGTGACGGTAGCGGCTGAGCTCGCGAACTACCCGGAGGCGCTTGTCACCGACGTTGCAAGCGTCAAGCTTGCACCGCTCGCAGAATTGCGCGCGATGGGCGCCGACCTTACTCGCTACATTGGCTCGCATCCGATGGCCGGTCGTGAACGCGGCGGGGCCGTGTCTGCGCGAGCCGACCTCTTCGACGGTCGACCGTGGGTGATCGCCGGGCACGACAAGATCAGTTACCGAAGGGCTGCCCCCCTTGAGAGTTTGGTGCTTGACCTCGGCGCCATTCCAATCGAAATGGATGCCGCTGACCACGACGCGAGTGTTGCCCTCGTCTCGCACGTGCCGCAAGTGGTCGCATCCTTGCTGGCCGCCAGGCTCGTCGGTGCGTCAGACTCGGCAGTCGCGCTCGCGGGGCAGGCACTGCGCGACACGACGCGGATCGCGTCGAGCGCGCCAGAGCTGTGGGTGCAGATTCTGGCAGCGAACTCGGCCTCCGTCGTCGAGATTCTTCAGGAGTACCGCCAAGACCTCGATGCGGTGATCGAAGCGCTAGCAAGCCCGACGGCAAACGGCGCGCGGCGCACGATCGCCGACACGATCGCCGGAGGAAACGCCGGGGTCACGCGCATCCCCGGAAAGCACGGGCAGGCGCTTCACTTCAGCCAACTCGTGATCAAGGTCAGTGACAGTCCTGGGGAACTCGCGCGACTGCTGACTGAGATTGGAGCGGCCGGAGTGAACATGGAGGATCTGCGGCTCGAACACTCACCAGGTGCCCAGTTTGGCCTTGCCGAAATCTCCGTGCTACCGCAGGCCGAGTTGGCGCTTGCCGCGGAACTCGCGGCTGGTGGCTGGGAGATTGTCGGGGCAACAGCATGACTATCGTCGTCGCGATCGACGGGCCAGCCGGCAGTGGAAAGTCGAGCGTGTCCCGGGCTGCCGCGCGCAATCTGGGCTTTAATTACCTCGATACCGGTGCGGCCTATCGCGCGCTCGCATGGCGCTGTATGGCCGAGGGTATCGATACGCACGGCCCGGCTGACATCGTTGAGTCACTTGCCACTTTCGACTTCAGCATTGGTACCGAGCCGGATCGATATTTCGTCAAAGTCAGTTCTGAGGACGTGACGAAAGACATCCGTCTGCCGAGTGTCACCGCCCTCGTCAGCAACGTAGCTCGCGTCCCAGAGGTTCGCGCCCACCTCACCGGCCTGTTCCACGCCATCATCCAAGCTTCGAGTAAGCCGGGAATTGTGGTCGAAGGCCGCGACATCACGACCATTGTGGCCCCGGACGCAGCTGTGCGCATCCTGTTGACCGCAAGTGAGGAGGCTAGAATGGCTAGGCGCTCTGCGGAACTTTCCGGGGAATCCGCCGCCAAGACAGCGCGGGAACTCAGCGATCGCGACAAACGAGACTCGCGTGTCGTTGACTTCATGAACGCCGCCAAGGGTGTCATCACGCTCGACTCCACCGATCTCGACTTCGATCAGACGGTCGCGGCTGTCGTGGGGTTGGTGCGCACGCAAACCTAAGGACTGTAGTCATGACCGACAACGACGACGACTTTCCGGAGCTTGACTCCGGGCTTGCCGATCGCATCCGCACTATCGATGACGACGAAGCAGCGCAGCGTGCGAGTTCCCTCCGTGCAGGGCTGGTTGACTACGACCTCAACGAAGAAGACCTCGGGCTGCTCGAGGGTGTCGTTGATGATCCAGATGCGGTGCTCTACCTTCCCGCCCTGCCGGTGCTCGCGATCGTCGGTCGACCAAATGTTGGCAAGTCAGCACTCGTGAACCGCATCATCGGACGTCGCGAGGCGGTCGTCGAAGACACCCCAGGGGTGACCCGCGACCGGGTCAACTACAAGGCCGAGTGGATCAATCGTCGGTTCACCGTCG
>CAZCOC010000082.1:0-6716 GCA_964500075.1 uncultured Salinibacterium sp. | reverse complement strand
ATGAAGATCATCTCGCTCGCACCGGAGGTGCTGTAGTCATGGCAAAGATTCGCAAAGGCGATCTGGTGCAAGTAATCAGTGGCCCAACCCAGAAGCGCGGTGGAGATCGCGGCAAGCAAGGCCGCGTGATCGGCATCGATGCATCGAAGGATCGCGTCATCGTTGAGGGCGTCAACTTCATCACCAAGCACGTTCGCGTCGGCCAGACCCAGCGTGGAACCAAGACTGGCGGCATCGAAACGATGGAGGCGCCGATTCACATCTCGAACGTTGCCCTCGTCGACCCAGACACCAAACAGCCGGCACGCGTTGGTTTCACCATCGACACCGACGCTCGCGGAAAGACCACGCGCGTGCGCTTCTTCAAGAAGTCGCGCCGCGCCGAAAGCAAGAAGACCGCAAAGGCATCGACCAAGAAGGCCGCCCAAGCTGAAGACAGCGAAGCGGCGACTGTAGAGGAATCCAAGTAATGACCGACACAGCTACTGCCGCGAAGGCTGGCGTTCAGAAGAGCACCACCCAGCCGCGCCTCAAGCAGAAGTACCGCGACGTAATCTCGCCGCAGCTCAAGAAGGACTTTGGATTCACCAACGTCCACCAAGTGCCAGGACTCGTCAAGATCGTCGTGAATACCGGTGTCGGTGAGGCCGCACGCGATGGAAAGATCATTGATGGTGCCATCAAGGACCTCACTGCCATCACCGGTCAGAAGCCGCAGGTGACGAACGCACGCAAGTCGATTGCACAGTTCAAGCTTCGTGAAGGTCAGCCAATTGGCGCACACGTCACCCTCCGTGGTGACCGCGCTTGGGAGTTCCTCGACCGTCTCGTTTCCCTCGCACTCCCGCGCATCCGCGACTTCCGTGGTTTGAGCGATAAGCAGTTCGACGGTCGCGGAAACTACACCTTCGGACTCACCGAGCAGTCGATGTTCCACGAGATCGACCAGGACAAGATCGATCGCGTTCGTGGATTCGACATCACGATCGTCACGACCGCCAAGACCAACGAAGAGGGCCGCGCCCTCCTCAAGGCTCTCGGCTTCCCATTCCGCTCGAACGACAGCGCCTCCTAAACCACACCGCGCCTAGACCACACCGCCCACCAAACCACAGCACCACCGATTCGGACAGGTCGGCATTCGCGTAACGGATGCCGAAACCGCACGAGACAGGAACAGAACCAATGACAATGACAGATCCGGTCGCAGACCTGCTGACCAGACTGCGCAACGCCAACTCCGCGCACCACGATTCGGTGTCGTTGCCGAGCAGCAAGCTGAAGTCGCACCTCGCGGAGATCCTCAAGAACGAGGGGTACATCTCGGCCTGGAAGATCGACGACGCGCGCGTCGGCCAGACGCTCACCATCGACCTCAAGTACGGGCCGAACCGCGAACGCTCCATCGTTGGCATCAAGCGCGTCTCAAAGCCCGGCCTTCGCGTATACGCAAAGTCAACCGAGATCCCCAAGGTTCTCGGTGGCCTCGGTGTCGCCATCCTGTCCACTTCCTCCGGTCTTCTGACCGATAGAGAGGCAACCAAGAAGGGCGTGGGTGGGGAAGTCCTCGCCTACGTGTGGTAGCCACTCATGTCGCGTATTGGAAGACTTCCCATTGACATCCCGGCCGGGGTGGAAGTGAAGATCGACGGCCAGGCCGTCGCGGTGAAGGGCCCGAAGGGTGAGCTGTCACTGACCGTCAAGAGCCCGATTGAGGTCGCACTCGAAGACGGGCAGTTGCTCGTCACACGGCCAGACGACGAGCGCGTTTCGCGGTCGTTGCACGGACTCACCCGCACACTCATCGCGAACCAGATCATCGGCGTGACCGATGGCTACACCAAGGGCCTTGAGGTCGTTGGAACTGGCTACCGAGTCGCAGCCAAGGGCAACTCGATCGAGTTCGCGCTCGGCTACTCGCACTCCATCACGGTTGACCCGCCAGCGGGCATCAGCTTCACCGTCGAGGGAAACAACAAGTTGACCGTCAGCGGCATTGACAAGCAAGCCGTCGGCGAGGTCGCGGCCAACATTCGCAAGCTACGCAAGCCAGAGCCATACAAGGGCAAGGGCGTGCGATACGCGGGCGAGGTTGTTCGCCGCAAGGCCGGAAAGAGTGGTAAGTGATCATGGGTATCGGAACCAGGGGAAAGAGCAAATCGGCCGCCAAGGGGCGCAGACATGCACGTCTTCGCAAGAAGGTCGTTGGCACCGAGGCGCGCCCGCGTCTTGTCGTCACTCGGTCGGCCCGCCACGTCTTCGTGCAGGTTGTTGACGATTCAAAGGGTCACACCCTCGCGTCGGCATCGACTCTCGAGGCTGATTTGCGCGCCTTCGACGGTGACAAAACCGCCAAGGCGCGAAAGGTCGGCGAGCTCGTCGCAGAGCGTGCCAAGAAGGCCGGAGTCGACGCTGTCGTCTTCGACCGGGGTGGTAGTCGTTACGCGGGTCGCGTCGCAGCCATCGCAGACGGAGCTCGAGAGGGCGGATTGAACCTATGAGCGACGCAAACACAAACAAGGAGCAGGACGTGTCCGCCGAAACCAGCCCAGCCGCCAGCGTTGACGATAACGCGATCGTCGTCCCAGAGGTCGTCGTCGACGCCCCGGCAACGGATGTCGCTGGCGAACCTCGCGAAGCACGCCGCGGTGGTCGCGAGCGCAACCCCAACCGCGACCGCGGCTCCAGCCGTGACGCCGAGAAGAGCCAGTTCCTCGAGCGCGTCGTCACCATCAACCGCGTATCCAAGGTCGTCAAGGGCGGTCGGCGCTTTAGCTTCACCGCCCTCGTCGTCGTTGGCGATGGCAACGGAATGGTCGGCGTTGGTTACGGAAAGGCCCGCGAAGTCCCTACCGCGATTTCCAAGGGCGTCGAAGAAGCCAAGAAGAACTTCTTCCGCGTTCCCCGCGTCGCCCAGACCATCCCGCACCCGGTGCAGGGCGAGGCCGCAGCTGGCGTCGTGCTCTTGCGTCCGGCATCCGCTGGAACCGGCGTTATCGCGGGAGGTCCGGTGCGCGCTGTGCTGGAGTGCGCAGGAATCCACGATGTACTGAGCAAGTCGCTCGGTTCGTCGAACACGATCAACATCGTGCACGCGACCGTTGCGGCGCTCAAGCAGCTCGAAGAGCCGCGCGCCGTCGCAGCCCGTCGTGGGCTTGATGTCGAACACGTCGTACCGGCCCGCTTGTTGCGTGCCGAGGCCGAGGCCACCGCCGCGGCGAGCGCGAAAGCAGGTGTCTGATGGCTGCCCGCCTGAAGGTAACCCAGATTAAGTCCAAAATCAGTGAGAAGCAGAACCAGCGCGACACGCTTCGCAGCCTGGGTCTGCGCCGGATCGGGGATGTCGTCGTTCGCGAGGACAACTCGCAGAACCGCGGTTACGTCCGCACGGTTGCTCACCTTGTCAAGGTCGAGGAGATTGACTAATGGCTGAAGAAACAACGCCCAAGAAGCCAGCCGCAGCCAAGGCTCCAGCCAAAGCTACAGCCGCGAAGGCTCCTGCTGCGAAGGCTCCTGCTGCCAAGGCGCCAGCCGCCAAGGCGCCTGCTGCCAAGGCGCCCGCCAAGGTGCCCGCCAAAGCTGCTGCCGAGAAGGCTCCGGTTGCCAAGGCTCCTGCCAAGAGTGCGCCAAAGGCCAAGTCGGCCGATGTTGCACCCCGGGCACAAGTGCTCAAGATGCACCACCTCCGTCCGGCTCCCGGTGCGAAGAAAGACAAGACTCGCGTCGGTCGCGGTGAAGGATCGAAGGGTAAGACTGCCGGTCGCGGCACCAAGGGAACCAAGGCTCGCTATCAGGTGCGCCCCGGTTTCGAAGGTGGCAACATCAACTTCGTGATGCGTGCGCCCAAGTTGCGCGGCTTCAAGAATCCATTCCGGGTTGAGTATCAGGTCGTCAATCTCGAGAAGCTCGCAGAGCTGTACCCCAAGGGAGGAGAGGTCACGATCGGTGATCTCGTGTCAAAGGGTGCGGTTCGCAAGAACGAGAAGGTCAAGATTCTTGGGTCTGGTGACATTGCGGTTAAGCTAACTGTTGCGGTCGATAAGGTCTCGAGCTCTGCCGAGCAGAAGATTGTTGCCGCAGGCGGTTCCATCAAATAGCAACCCAGGCGCACGCGTGCGACTCGGACTACGTGATTGGGGTGGGGCTTCACACGAGGCTCCACCCCGCCGCAGCCAATCGATATCGGAGGAACTGTGTTCAGAGCTGTCGCGCGAATCTTTCGCACGCCCGACCTTCGCAGGAAGATCGGCTTCACCCTCGGGATAATCGCCCTGTTCCGTCTCGGCTCCTTCATTCCGGCGCCGTTCGTCGACTTCGGCAATGTGCAGATCTGTCTTGCGAGCAACGCCGGAACATCCGGCCTCTACGACCTCGTCAATCTCTTCAGCGGTGGTGCGCTCCTTCAGCTCTCGGTCTTCGCTCTCGGGATCATGCCGTACATCACGGCCTCGATCATCACTCAGTTGCTCCGCGTGGTCATTCCGCATTTCGAGACCCTGCACAAAGAGGGCCAGGCTGGTCAAGCCAAGCTCACGCAATACACGCGCTACCTCACCATCGCCCTTGCCGTGCTCCAGTCGACGACCCTCATCACGGTTGCGCGCAGCGGTGCGCTCTTCCCATCCAGCAGTGGCGTCGCCGAGTGCAGCCAACTCATCACGAACGATGCGTGGTACGCCATCCTGCTCATGGTCATCACCATGACGGCCGGCACCGGGCTCATCATGTGGATGGGCGAGCTCATCACCGAGCGCGGCATCGGCAACGGCATGTCATTGCTGATCTTCGTTTCGATTTCTGCAACGTTCCCGAACGCTCTGTGGAGCATCCAGCAGACGCAGGGCTTCGAGCTGTTCCTGGTGATTCTGGCAATGGGGTTGGTGATCATGACGGCAGTGGTGTTTGTCGAGCAATCCCAGCGGCGAATTCCAGTGCAGTATGCCAAGCGCATGGTCGGCCGCAGAACCTACGGCGGAAACAACACCTACATTCCGATCAAGGTCAACATGGCCGGCGTCGTGCCAGTGATTTTCGCGTCAAGCCTGCTCTACTTGCCGGCTCTGATCGCACAGTTCAATCAGCCGTTGGCGGGTGACACCCCGGCGCCGTGGGTGGTTTGGATCCAGAACAACCTGACGTCTGGCGATAACCCGCTCTACATGGCGGTCTACTTCCTGCTCATCGTCGGTTTCACATACTTCTACGTAGCGATCACCTTCAACCCGGAGGAAGTGGCAGACAACATGAAGAAGTACGGCGGCTTCATCCCGGGCATCCGTGCCGGTCGCCCGACAGCCGAGTACCTCGACTACGTGCTGACGCGTGTCACCCTGCCAGGCTCGCTCTACCTCGGTCTCATTGCGCTCATTCCGCTGATCGCACTGGCAACGGTTGGGGCGAACCAGAACTTCCCATTCGGTGGCGCGAGTATCCTCATCATCGTCGGCGTGGGCTTGGAAACCGTCAAGCAGATCGACTCTCAGCTTCAGCAGCGTCACTACGAGGGCTTGCTCCGTTGACCCAACGAGAGGACCACGGCCAAACCCGTCTCCTCCTCATCGGTCCGCCAGGTGCCGGTAAAGGAACCCAGGCTGTTCGTCTCGCCGAGGTGTTTGCGGTCCCTGCAATCTCGACCGGTGACATCTTTCGCAGCAACGTGAAGGAGCAGACGCCGCTCGGTCGCAAAGCTAAGGCGTTCATGGATGCCGGTGACAACGTTCCCGACTCCCTCACGAATGCACTTATCCGCGATCGGCTCGAAGCGGATGACGCGCAACCCGGCTTCCTCCTCGATGGCTACCCTCGAACCGCAGACCAGGTTCGCGAGCTGGACGAGTTTCTCGCCAGCCACGGCACCGCCCTCGATGCCGTCATCGAGCTTGTTGCTGACCCGGATGTCGTGGTCGAGCGCCTGCGTCGGCGCGCCGTTGAGCAGGGGCGCAGCGACGACGACGAAGCCGTGGTTCGCCACCGTCTCGAGGTCTATCGCGAGCAGACGGCACCGCTCGTCGGCCTGTACGATGGCCGCGGCGTGCTGGTGAAGATCGACGCAATCGGCGAGGTGGCGACCGTGACCGAGCGGATCACCACAGCGCTGGTGCACCGCGGAATCATCGCAGATGGCGCCCCTTCGGCCTGAACGGAGCAGTACGCTCGAGGTCGAATCTCATGGCACGCGTGGTGGCGCTCGCCGTAATCATGGCCTAAGCTTAAGTTTTGGTGTCGCGGCCCTTCTTCGTGTATTGACACGCCGATGGTCGGGTTCACCATGATCCCCCGCAGACCAGCGAACTCAATTTTAGCGACGAAGAGGCTATGGCCAATAAAGACGGTGTCATCGAGATCGAAGGCGCAGTAGTCGAAGCTCTGCCCAACGCGATGTTTCGTGTTGAGCTGACCAACGGACACAGAGTGCTCGCCCACATCTCAGGCAAGATGCGACAGAACTATATCCGGATCCTTCCTGAGGACCGGGTAGTTGTCGAGTTGAGCCCGTATGACCTGACCCGTGGCCGCATCACCTATCGCTACAAGTAGTGCCGTACGGCATCTGAGTTCCGCTGGAAAGTAACGGCTCGCGGCATCCCGCGAGTACGAAGACAGCGAGAACCAAGGAAACACAATGAAGGTCAACCCAAGCGTCAAACCAATGTGCGACAACTGCCGTGTGATTCGTCGCAACGGCAACGTCATGGTGATTTGCAAGTCCAACCCGC
>CAZCOC010000081.1:0-6808 GCA_964500075.1 uncultured Salinibacterium sp. | reverse complement strand
CCTCCTTGACAGCCTCCATTGGCCCGTCACCGGTCCTCGGTTTCATGGCTGCCATGGCTAATCCCCTTTCATCGGAACTACTGCCTATTATCGTTCATTGCCGGGCGAACCCGAAAACGCGTCGGCCACCGACGACTGGGAAGAGCGTCACGGCGGAGTCCAGTCATACCCGCTCACCCACCACGCGACCCCCACCCACAGAGTCTGCCCACCGATGAAGGCAACCACCAGACCGACTCGATAGACGACCGACCGGGGCTGAGCGAACGCCCCGAGCAACGGAAAGATCGGCAAGAACAGGCGGAATGTGCTCGACTGAGGAAAGAACACCGCCAGCAGATACAGCACATAGCTCGCGCTCCAGAAGCGGATGTCCACACCGAGTCGCCGCACAGCCGGCGTAAACAGCGCTGCAAAGAACCCGACGACGAGCAGCACCAGAATCCCAACTAGCACCGGAACCGGCACACCAAAATACGGCGCCCAGAATGTGGCGCCCTGAAACCACGGCACAAATGGAACGAGCTCGCCGTAGCCGATGTATGGCGAGCGCCAGGCAAGTTCGGTGTCGGTGTAGGCCGTGAACGAGCCGGTCACACCCCACGCGATGAGCAACCAGGCGAGCCCGAACACTCCGCTTGAGAGCGCGACAGTGACGGATGCCACTCGATCACCCAGCGGGAACGGTTGCGCCGCGGCATCCCGACGGGCGTGCCACCACCGGTGGGCGACATGCAGCGCCATGGCGAGCGCGAATGCGAGACCGCTCGGCCGGGTGAGCGCCATGACCGCAATCACTGGAAGCATGACCCAATACCGCCGCTGCACCAAGAAGTAGAGCGCCAGTGTGAGGAAGAACGCGTGCATCGACTCGGCGTATGCCACCTGGAGGATAGGCGAGAGCGGGGCGAAGCAGAACAAGACGACAGCGAAGAGCGCGCTGTTCGCATCAAGAACCAGAGCCATCAGCCTGTAAAACATGAGGGCGGCCGCGAGCGCGAACGCCACAGAGACGAGTACGGCGATGATGCCGAAATCCAGCCCGGTGACAAACATCATGACGCGCACGACCGCGGGATACGCAGGCATAAACGCCCACGCGCTCTCCCCAACTTGGCCGCTGTCGGTGATCGCAAGCTCGCTCGGATAGCCGGCGACAGCAACGATGTAGTACCAATTGCCGTCCCAGATGCGGGCGAAGTCGAAATAGTTCGGGTTCGGGCCGGTCCACGCGTTCTTGGCTTGCACCGAAGCAAAGCCCAGCAGGATGCTCGTCGTCACAATCCGCGAGGCGACAAAGATCAGGCAGACCCAGACCCACCAGCGAATGCCGGCCGACGACCGGGGGCTGGCCGAAGCGCTCGAGCGGTGCTGCCGCTCTACCGCGCCGTCAGCCACGCCAACAGTCCCCGCTCGCACGCCAGAATCTCATCGAGGGCGACCGCTTCGTCGTCGGCGTGTGCCTTGAGCGGATCGCCTGGACCATAGTTCACAGCCGGAATACCGAGGGCCGAGAACCTCGCAACATCCGTCCAACCGTACTTCGGGCTCGGCACGGCGCCGACCGCCGCGAGAAAGTCCTGCACCATCGGCGCATCCAGCCCCGGCCGTGCGCCCTCGGCCAAGTCGGTGACTTCGATATCGAAGCCAGAAAAGATGTTCTCGAGGTGCGCGATGGCATCCGACCCAGACCTGCTCGGCGCGAAGCGGTAGTTGATGGAGACAACGGCCTCGTCGGGAATCACGTTGCCGGCAACGCCGCCGCTGATGCCGACCGCGTTCAGCCCCTCGCGATACCGCAAGCCGTCCACATCGAGTTCGGCCGGCTCATATGCGGCAAGGATCGCAAGCACAGGCGCGGCGTCGTGAATGGCGTTGTGTCCGACCCAAGAGCGGGCAGAGTGGGCTCGCACCCCGTGCAGTCGCACGTCGATTCGCGCGGTGCCGTTGCATCCGCCCTCGACGGTCGCGCTCGTCGGTTCGCACAGAATCGCGAAATCGGCCTCCAGCAATTCTGGATGCTCGCGCGCGAGCCGCCCGAGCCCGTTGAGCTCGCTCTGCACCTCTTCGTGGTCGTAGAAGATCCAGGTCACGTCGACGATTGGTTCGGTGAGCTGCGCCGCCAAGCTCAGGGCGACAGCGACCCCACCCTTCATGTCGACCGTGCCGCGGCCCACCAACCAGTCCCGATCGTTGACTCGCTCCCGGCGTACCGGCAGATTGTTGTTGATTGGCACGGTATCGAGATGACCAGCGATGACGACTCGCTGCTCGCGACCCAGATTCGTTCGGGCGACGATCGCGTCGCCGTGGCGCGTCACGCTCAGGTGCGATAGCGGAGCGAGCGCAGCCTCGATTGCGTCGGCAATGACGCGTTCATTGCCAGAGACGGATTCGATGTCACACAGCGCTCGCGTCAGCTCGACAACGCCGGAATCAAGATCGAGCGCGGGTGGTGCAGCCTGCGTCACCGTGCCAGTTTGAGTCACTAGGCCATTGTTAGTCACTGGGCCAGTTTAAGGACACTTGCGGTCAAAGTACGCTGGGTTCATGAGCGTACGCACGGCATGGGGGTATGGACTCGCCACAATCGCACGAAACGGCACCGTGCTCGACACCTGGTTCCCCTCCCCCGCCATCGGCGATCGACCGTCGAGCGCGGATCCGCACATCGCCCCGGCCGACTTCGAGGCACTCGTTGGCAGCGACGATCGGCGCAATGTCGACACCGACTTTCTGACCGTCGAGGTCGACCTCGACAGCCCTCCAACCAGCACATCGGATGCGTATCTGCGGCTGCACCTATTGAGTCATCTCCTCGTGCGTCCAAACAGCATCAACCTCGATGGCATCTTCTCGCAACTACCGATTGTGGTGTGGACGAACGCCGGCCCGGTGCATCCTGACGACTTTGACCGCCTCAGGCCCTCGCTGCAGCGCGCTGGCATCACGGCCACCGGGATCGACAAATTTCCTCGGATGCTCGACTATGTGACGCCGGCACGCGTACGAATTGCGGATGCCTCGCGCGTTCGCCTTGGCGCCCACCTGGCGCCAGGCACCACGGTTATGCATGAAGGCTTCGTGAACTTCAATGCCGGTACCCTTGGCAGTTCGATGGTCGAGGGTCGGATCTCGCAAGGGGTGGTGGTCGGTGACGGTTCAGATATCGGGGGCGGCGCATCCATCATGGGCACGCTCAGCGGTGGTGGCACCGAGCGTGTCTCGATCGGAGAACGTGCGCTCCTCGGCGCAAATTCGGGCATCGGAATCGCAATCGGGGATGACACAGTGGTCGAGGCTGGGCTCTACGTGACGGCGGGAACAAAGGTCGTCGTTGTCGACGGTTCCACCAGCCCGCGAACGGTCAAGGCGCTCAAGCTGAGCGGGGTGCCTGGACTCCTGTTTCGCCGAAACTCCATGACGGGCACAGTCGAGGTTCTCCAGCGCTCCGGCGTGGGTGTGAGCCTCAATGAAGCGCTTCACGCCTAGGCGACGCTCCGCGCTGGCACCCGCCGCGCTGGCACCCGCCGCGCTGGCGCCCGCCGCGCTGGCGCTCATCGGGTGTCTGACGGTCAGCGGGTGTGTGCCGAGCGAGACCGGGCGCGATCTCACGCTCGCCGGCAGCTTTGCGGCAGGTGAATCGATCTCGATCCTCAACCTCACCATCGCTGATGGCCGTTACCGGGTCGACTATCAACTGGATGTTCTTATCGCGCCAACCGGGCCGGTCGGCGAACTCGACTGCCGAGTCGTTGACACCGCTGCGCGAATCGAGTTCTTCGACGACCTCGACCGATCTGCACCACCGGCCGAGTGGGTTCGATTGACCGCAGAAGGCGACTTCGATCTGCCCGAGTTGACGCTTGCACTGCAGTGCAGCTTCGATGCGGCGACAACCGCGTCGATCGTCATTCGCGATGCGCGATTGCGGGTGCGAGAACTGAGCTAGCACGCCGGGTTCGGGCGCTCAGTTAGCGCTCTGGCCAGGCTCTGTGTGTTGCACCCGTGTACAGCTGCTGCGGGCGACCGATCTTGGTGCGGGGATCCTCGTTCATCTCGCGCCAGTTCGCGATCCAGCCGGGAAGTCGACCGATCGCGAAGAGCACGGTGAACATTCGAGCCGGGAATCCCATCGCCTTGTAGATCACGCCGGTGTAGAAGTCGACGTTGGGGTAGAGCTTGCGCTCGATGAAGTAGTCGTCGGCGAGCGCCACAGCCTCGAGTTCTTTGGCGATGTCGAGCAGATCATCCTGCACCCCGAGTGCCTCGAGCACCTCGTCCGCGCTCTCCTTAATCAGCCTGGCGCGCGGGTCGAAACTCTTGTAGACCCGGTGGCCGAAGCCCATGAGCCGGATGCCATCTTGTTTGTTCTTGACGCGCTCGACGAACTTCTCGACGCCCTCGCCTGACGCCTTGATCTCGCCGAGCATCTTCAGCACGGCCTCATTTGCGCCACCGTGGAGGGGGCCATAGAGCGCATTTATGCCGGCAGAAATTGAGGCAAAGATATTGGCTTCTGTTGAGCCGACGAGCCGCACCGTCGAGGTCGACGCGTTCTGCTCGTGGTCTTCGTGCAGGATGAGCAGCCGGTCGAGGGCGCGGCTGAGCACCGGGTTGACTTCATACGGCTCAGCCATCGTGCCGAAATTGAGCTTCAGAAAGTTGTCGACGAAGCTCAGGGAATTGTCGGGGTAGAGCAAGGCTTGACCGAGGGACTTTTTGTGCGCATACGCCGCGATTACCGGCAGCTTGGCAAGCAGCCTGATCGTTGAGATCTCGACCTGCACCGGGTCGTGCACGTTGAGCGAGTCCTCATAGTATGTCGACAGCGCAGACACTGCGCTCGACAGCACTGACATCGGATGCGCGCTGTGCGGGAGGGCGTCGAAGAATCGACGGAGGTCTTCATGCAGCAGAGTGTGACGACGAATCTTCTCGTCGAATTCGGCGAGTTGGTCGGCGCTCGGCAGTTCGCCGTAGATCAGGAGCCACGCCACCTCAAGGTAGGTGGAGTTCTTCGCGACATCTTCGATCGCGTAGCCGCGATAGCGCAGAATGCCAGCATCACCGTCGATGTAGGTGATCGCGCTGCGCGTGGACGCGGTGTTGACAAAACCCTGATCGAGAGTCGTGAACCCGGTCTGCTTCATGAAGGTTGAGATATCGATGCTGTCGTGGCCATCTGTGCCACGCAGGATCGGGAACTCGGCAGTTCCTCCGGGAAAATGCAAGGTCGCAACCTCGGGTTCGCCAGCTGCGTTGTTCACTCCTACAGCCTATAAGCAGCGCCGAACCACTGTGATCGCTGCCAAAGCCAATGCCGGAGAGTTAGAGGATGCTCACAGCGGTCCGGACCGGGCAGCCGCCCGGACCCTTGCTGCCTAGGAGAGCAAGTCGAGCCGCGCGACCGCGTCCGCGATAGCCGCATCGGTGGCCGTGAGCGAAATGCGCACATACTGGGCTGCGTAATCGCCGTAGAACGGGCCTGGAACGACCAAGATGCCAGCGTCGGCGAGCTCGGCAACGGTCGCCCAGGCATCCTGCCCCTTGGTCGCCCACAGGTAGAGACCGGCCTCACTGTTGTCAATGCGATAGCCAGCAGATCGCAGCGCTGGCAGCAGTCTCGCCCGCCTGGCACGATAGCGATCACGCTGCTCAGAAACGTGCAATTCGTCGGCGAGCGCCGCAGCCGTGGCGGCCTGCACCGGCGCGGGCGAAATGAGTCCGGCGTGCTTTCGCACCGCCAAGAGCTCGGCGATGAGCTCACTACAGCCCGCAACAACACTTGCGCGATAGCCGGCCAGGTTGGACTGCTTCGACAGCGAGTAGAGGGCCAGAACTGAACTGCGGTCGCCAGCGATGACATCCGGATGCAAAATCGAGGTTGTCGGCTCGCTCCCGACCCAGTTGAACTCGGCGTAACACTCGTCGCTGGCAATCACTGCGCCGAGCTCTCTTGCGCGCTCAACGGCCCGGCGAAGTTCGGCGGCGTCAAGCACGCGCCCCGTTGGATTGCCCGGACTGTTAACCCAGACGAGCCTGGTCGACAGCGGCCAGTCGGCCGGGTTATCGGATGCTTCAACCGACGCCCCGACGATGGCGGCACCAATCGCATAGGTCGGGTATGCGATTTTTGGATGGACGACTGTGTCGCCCTTGCCGAGCCCGAGAAAGAGCGGCAGGAGGCCCACCATTTCTTTTGAGCCGATACTCGGCATGACGTTGGCGATCGACAAATCAGTGACACCGCGACGACGCGCAAACCATTCGACAATGGCCTCACGAAGCGGCACGGATCCTGAAGTCAATGGGTATGAGTGCGAATCGGCTGCAGCGACAAGTGCCTCGCGTGCCACGGCCGGGCTCGGGTCAACGGGAGAACCGATCGAGAGGTCAACTATGCCGTCAGGATGCGAGCGGGCTCGCTCGGCAAATGGACTCAGTAGATCCCACGGAAAATCGGGAAGGGCGAGTGGAGAGCGCGGCACTCAGTCCCCGGCACTGCCAACGGGGAGCGCCTCGATCACCGGGTGATCCTTGTGGATCACACCAACCTTTGCTGCACCACCCGGCGAACCGACCTCGTCGAAGAACTCGACGTTGGCCTTGTAGTAGTCGGCCCACTTCGACGGCAGATCATCTTCGTAGTAGATCGCCTCGACGGGGCACACTGGCTCGCAGGCGCCGCAGTCAACGCACTCATCCGGATGGATGTAGAGCATCCGATCGCCCTCATAGATGCAGTCGACTGGGCACTCATCGATGCACGCACGATCCTTGAGATCGACACAGGGCTGAGCAATGA
>CAZCOC010000080.1:0-6847 GCA_964500075.1 uncultured Salinibacterium sp. | reverse complement strand
AGCTTGCGGTGCTTCTTCTTGGCCATCCGCTTGCGACGCTTCTTGATTACTGAACCCATACAACCCTCACTGATTTACGAACAGCTACACATTTCGATCTGGCACGATCTTCAAACAAACTCTGCATCTCCGCCCCGCACAAGGAACTCTCAGATCACGATGTGATCAGGCCCGCGAAACGAAGGAAGACCCGAACGGCGCGTGGAACTGGCGCCAACGAAGTCTCAATCCTAGCCGAAGTCAACCAACCTCGGCGATGGGAGTCTGGATCGCCGCGACGACGGCCGACTCCGGAATGCGGAATGAGCGACCAAAGCGTACTGCCGGAAGTTCTCCAGAGTGCACCAAGCGGTACACAGTCATATTCGAGACGCGCATCATCTCGGCGACCTCAGCGACCGTGAGAAAGTGCACATCCGAGAGATCACGTGACATGCGGCCTGGCCCCTTCGGTTGAGATGCACCCGCGGTGTGACTGGAGTGCTAATCGGTAACACTAGGGGCTGGTGTGACCGGATGTCCAGTGAGGGCCGCTTGCGGAGTACGATTTGCTCTCGTGCAACCAAGCGTGGCGACATGAGCAATCGGATGTCAGGACCTGCCATCGGCAGGCGCGAAACGATCGGCGCGCGGCTGCGCAATGTTGTCGATTCCTTCGCCGCGGCATCCCCCGCTCGCTTCGCCATTATTGTGTTCACCGGCCTGATTCTGACCCTCACGACACTGCTGGTACTGCCGATCTCGTCGGCCGATGGTCGCGCGACGCCGATTGCTGACGCCCTGTTCACGGCCGTCTCTGCCATTTGCGTCACGGGGTTGACGACCGTCAACATGGCAACCAGCTGGTCGGCTTTCGGCAATGGCGCGATTCTGCTCGGCATGCAGGTCGGCGGCATCGGGGTGCTCACACTCGCAAGCATTCTCGGGCTCATTGTGTCTCGTCGCCTTGGTTTGCGGCAACGACTGATCGCCGCGAGCGACACCAATCCCTCGCGCATTCATGTCGGCCCGGTTTCGGAGTCGCAGGCGATCAGGCTCGGCGACATTGGCGGCCTGTTGGCAACAGTCGCGCTCAGCGCTCTGCTGATCGAGATCGCGTTGTCCCTCGTCATCATCCCGCGCTTGCTTGCCGAAGGCTACGACCTCTGGACGTCCATCTGGCAGGGCTTCTACCTCGCCGTCTCTGCCTTCACCAACACCGGTTTCGTTCCGACCGTGGCAGGGATGGAGCAGTTCGCCGGCGATCCATGGATGCTCTCAACGCTCGCGCTGGGCGTGTTTCTAGGCAGCCTCGGCTTTCCTGTCATCTTCGCCCTTGCGCGCTTCTGGAGGTATCGCACGCGCCTGTCTGTTCACGCAAAACTCACGCTCGTCACCACGACAGGACTCATCATCGTGGGCACCCTGGCGATCCTCGCGCTGGAATGGAACAACACCCTCACCATCGGCGCCGAGGATCCGATTGCCCGGCCCGGTACGGCGGCCTTCCTCTCGGTCATGTCCCGCTCTGGCGGTTTCTCCCCCGTCGATATCGGCGCGATGAATGGATCAACGCTCTTGGTCTTCGACATGCTCATGTTCGTCGGAGGCGGGTCCGCGTCCACCGCTGGCGGCATCAAGGTCACGACCCTTGCCGTGCTGTTCCTCGCCGCCTTCGCCGAGGCCAAAGGCGACAACGACATGCACGCGTTTGAACGTCGCATCCCCACCGATGTTCTGCGCCTGGCCGTCAGCGTCACGCTCTGGGGCGCGACCATCGTGGCCTCTGCAACGATCGCGATTCTGCACATCACGAAAGCCCCGCTCGACTTCGTGCTCTTCGACGTAATCTCAGCCTTCGCGACCTGCGGCCTGAGTACGGGGCTGACGGAATCGCTGCCGGATTCGGGGAAGTATATCCTCGCGGCCACCATGTGGGCCGGTCGAGTTGGTACCGTGACCTTAGCGGCGGCTCTCGCGGCGAGCCAGCGTCGGCAGTTGTTCACCCGAGCAGAAGAGAGGCCAATCGTTGGTTGACAGAATCCCACACAATGCGCCGGTACTGGTGATCGGTCTCGGCCGATTCGGCGCGGCCACTGCTGGTCAGTTGCAGCGCCTCGACCGCGAAGTGCTGGCCATCGACGCCGAACTGGCTCTCGTACAAAAGTGGTCAGAGCGTGTGACCCACGCAGTACAGGCGGATGCCCGCCAACTCGATGCGCTTAGTCAGATCGGGGCTCAAGATTTCTCGATCGCCGTCGTCGCGGTCGGCTCGTCGATCGAGGCTTCAGTGCTCATCACAGCCAACCTCGTCGACCTCAAGATTCCGCAGATCTGGGCGAAAGCGATCAGCAAGTCTCACGGCAAGATCCTCGCCCGCATCGGAGCCAACCACGTGATCTACCCGGAGGCAGAAGCCGGTGAACGCGTCGCCCATCTCGTCTCTGGTCGAATGCTCGACTTCATCGAGTTCGACGACGACTTCGCGATCGTCAAGATGTACCCGCCGAAGCCGATTCGCGGCATCCCGCTCTCTGAGTCTGCGGTGCGCAGAAAACACGGAATCACTGTCGTTGGCGTCAAGTCGCCAGGCAAAGACTTTACATACGCAACTCCTGAAACCGTGCTATCGAATCATGACCTGATCATTGTGAGCGGCCAGTCGACAGCGATTGAGAAGTTCGCGGCGCTCCAGAGCTAGAGCGCCGCGAAGTCAGCTAACTGTCTGGCGCGGTTTGCTCGGGCGGAGTTCCGTCGAGAGTGGGGTTCTCTGGCGAGCCTGGCCTGCTCGGGAGCTTGCCAGATCCGCGCCCTGGGTCTCGAGGACCTTCGCCGAATCTGAGTGCGCCTCCGCGCTGATCACCGGGACGGCCTTGCCGCTGACCACCTGAACCACGCGGTCCACCGCCACCTCGATCGTCGTCGGCCGACGGAGCTTGGCCCGCCGACGCCTGGCCTGATCCTCCTGGCGCTGGTAGCGCAAGTCCGACGGCAACGCCGCCGCCAAACAGGAGTCCTGTTGCGAGCACCGCTCCAACTGCAATGCCGGCAATGGCGAGTGGGGTTGGTGCACGCAGTGCGGATGCGACCGGTGCTGCGCTCGGCGTGGGCTCGCCGCCCTTGTCGACTGGTGTTGCCATCGTGTTCTCCTTCTCTCGTGGCGCGGAGATGCACCCGCGCGGTGTTGAAGCGAGCTTGGCGATGGAAGCTATCAGTGCCCTATGTCGCAGCCGAGATTGTGCGGTGCATCACGACCGGTGCGGTACTGCAGCAACTCCGTGCAGATGGTTCAGTAGAGCGCCCCGAGTTCCTTCGCCCGGGCAAGTGCAGCGGCGGTCGCCCGCGAGAACAGGCCAGCGATGTCGGCCTCCTTGAGCACCGCGATCGCACGTTCCGTTGTTCCATTCGGGCTCGTCACCTGGCGACGCAACTCGGCTGGGTCTGTGCCGGACGCGGCGAGCAATTCAACCGAGCCGAGGAAGGTTCCAGTCACCATCTCGCGAGCCTGCGCAGCCGAGAACCCCATGGCAACGGCTGCGCGCGTGAGCTCCTCAATGAGGTAGAACACGTACGCGGGTCCTGAACCTGAGATGGTGCTCAACGCATCGATCTGCGACTCCGGCACCGCTATGACGGTGCCAACTGTCTCGAACACCGAACGTCCGAGCTCGAACTGCGCGGTGCTGGTACGGGAACCGTTCGCAAGGCCGGTGACACCTTTGCCGATCAGCGATGGTGTGTTCGGCATCGCGCGCAATACCGCTTGGCTTACCGCGGCCTCCATGGTGGCCGTCGTAACACCAGCGGCAACACTCATCACAACGGCATCCGCCTCCAGCGCATCGGCCAGCTCGGCGAGGGTGTGCTGCACCATAGCGGGCTTGACCCCGATGATGACGACGGCAGCGCCGCTCACGGCGCGAGTGTTCGCATCCGGAGTCGTCTCGACTGCGAATGATTCGACACCGGGCCGTCGCACAAGAGAAGCCTTGGCTTCGCTGCGGTTGGTGACTCGGATGCCACCCGTCACCGTCACTCCGGGCGCGGTGAGGCCGCCGAGGATCGCGCCGCCCATGGCACCGGCACCGATGATTGCTACCGAAGGAAGTGTGGTCATGCGTTCATCCTAGGATTGCGACCGTGAGCACAACCGGCGGAACCAAGGCGATCGTCGCAGCGTTGCTCGCCAACCTCGGCATCGCGATCACGAAGTTCATCGCCTTCGTGTTCTCTGGCTCGAGCTCGATGCTCGCCGAAAGTGTGCACTCCGTTGCCGACACCGGCAATCAGGTACTCCTGTTGTTAGGCGGCCGCAAGTCCCGAAAAATGGCAGACGCGGCGCATCCATTTGGCTATGGCCGAGAGCGCTACGTCTATGCGTTCGTCGTTTCGATCATCCTGTTCTCGGTCGGTGGCATGTTCTCGATCTACGAGGGAATCGACAAACTTCGGAACCCGCACGAACTGGAAATGCTCTGGTTGCCGATGGTCGTGCTTTCGATAGCAATCGTGCTGGAGTCGTTCTCGCTTCGCACGGCGGTGAGGGAGTCCAACCTCGTGCGTGGCACGCAGAGCTGGGTCTCATTCATCCGGCGCGCAAAGGCACCAGAACTGCCCGTTGTGCTGCTTGAGGATGTCGCGGCTCTCATCGGGCTCACCTTTGCGTTCCTCGGGGTTGGCCTCACGATTCTGACGGGCAACGCCGCGTGGGACGCGATCGGCACCCTGGCTATTGGCGTGCTCCTCGTAGCGGTTGCCGTCGTGCTCGGCATCGAGACGAAGAGTCTGCTCGTTGGCGAGGGGGCGAGCGCGGACGACACAGACAAGATTCGGGATGTCATCACGACCCACCCAAAGGTCGAGGCCCTCATCCACATCAAGACCCTCTACCTCGGCCCTGACGAACTGCTCGTCGCCGCCAAGCTGGCCTTCTCAAGCAAGGCCAGAATGTCGGAGGTTGCCGCAGCGATCAAGAGCGTCGAAGCTTCGATCCGCAAGGCCGTGCCCGTCGCGCGGGTGATCTACCTCGAGCCGGGCGTGTTGGTTGAACCGAACGCCTCAAATCCCCCGACTGACTCGATCGTGATCAGGGGCGCGGACTGATCCCGAGAGCCGATTCGGTCGTCATCGTCGCATCCCGGCAAAGAAATCCTTCAGCAGCGCCGCGCACTCCGCCTCGCGCACGCCTGAGACCACCTCGACGCGATGCGGGAGTCGGCGGTCTCGCAGCACATCGTGCACACTTCCCGCGGCCCCCGCTTTCGCGTCCCACGCACCGAACACCACGCGCGGGATGCGCGCCTGCAGGATCGCGCCAGCGCACATGGTGCACGGCTCAAGCGTGACGACCAGCGTCGTGTTCTCGAGGTGCCACGAGCCGGCGGATGCCGCGGCAGCCCGAATCGCGACGATTTCCGCGTGGGCGGTCGGGTCGCGCGTGAGCTCGCGCTCGTTGCGGCCTACCCCGACGGCAACACCCGCATCGTTGAACACGAACGCCGCGACGGGCACGTCACCGCTCGCGAGCGCAAGCCGTGCCTCGGCGATAGCGAGAGACATCCACTCTTCGGCAGTGCTAATCGATAGGGGCCCCACAGTAGATTGAGCCTATGCGAGTACACGTTGCCGATCACCCCCTCATCACCCACAAACTCACCGTGCTGCGTGACAAGAACACGCCGTCTCCGACGTTCCGTGCGCTCGCGGAGGAACTTGTCACACTGCTCGCATACGAGGCAACCCGCAACGTTCGAACCCACCCGGTCACCATCACGACACCGGTCGCCGAGACGCAAGGGCTCGCCATCAGCGACCCGCGGCCGCTCGTCGTGCCGATTCTGCGCGCCGGGCTCGGAATGCTCGGCGGAATGGTCAAACTCATTCCCACTGCAGAAGTCGGCTTTCTCGGAATGGTTCGCGACGAAGAGACGCTCCAGCCGACGACCTACGCTGAGCGACTGCCAGACGACCTCTCCAACCGGCAGTGCTTCATTCTGGACCCGATGCTGGCCACTGGCGGATCGCTCAACGCCGCGATTGACTTTCTCTTCGCCCGCGGGGCGATGGATGTGACCGCCGTCTGCCTGATCGGATCCCCAGAAGGGCTCGCCGCGGTCGAGGCAGCGACCGTCGGCCGCGAGGTGACAATCGTGCTCGGCGCACTCGACGAGAAGCTCAACGAGGTCGGCTACATCGTTCCCGGCCTTGGGGATGCCGGCGACCGCCTCTATGGCACCGTGTAATCGGCTTGCGAATTCACGCTTCTTGCCCGATAGTTGAGCCATGACCGTTCGCGCCCACGCTGTGACCTCCTCGGGAGCTCCTGCGATGCGCGATGTCATGTGTTGTCGAATGTGCGCCTAATCGGCCCCTCTTCGCCGAGTTCCGTTCGCAACCGAACAGTGACTCCCGGCGTTCCGCCATCATCACGGCGCAACGCTGAAGCAAGACCAGTTCGACCCAGAAGGATCACAACCCCATCATCAGGGGCCCTTCACCCCCACACCGAGGACTCCAAGACCAATGTCTATTGCAACCTTTGACCGCACCCCTGTCACTTCACTCTCTTCCCAAGAAACGTCGCCGTCTGCCAGCACTGCTCCGCGGCTCCGCGCGGTACCTCACGGCACCGAAGCTCGCGGCTTCGTGCTGTACGTCGGTCTCGATGAGACAAAAGCAACCGATGCGGGCACCGATCTCAGTGCCATCGTCGAGAAGCTCAAGGCGGTGCTCGCCGAGTTTGCGCCCGCCGCTCAGACCCACGTGGCAGTCGCGCTCGCGCCGATCGGCGCGGGAGGGCGGGACGTGGATGTCGTGCGCCTGGCCCTGCAGGATCCCTCTGCCCTGGCCAATCGCCGTCAAGTCGACG
>CAZCOC010000079.1:0-7012 GCA_964500075.1 uncultured Salinibacterium sp. | reverse complement strand
GGAGTAACGTCGTGGCATGCGCGTCGACCTGATCACTCGTGAGTATCCGCCAGAGATTTACGGGGGTGCTGGGGTACACGTTGCCGAGCTCGTGCGAGCGCTACGTGAACGCATTGACGTGATGGTTCGGTGCTTCGGGATGCCACGCGCCGAGGCCGACGTAGTGAGCTACCTCGTGCCGGCCGAACTCTCCGCTGCCAACGCAACGATCGCGACGCTCGGCGTTGACCTGCAGATCGCGCAGGATGTCGGCGGTGCCGACCTCGTGCACTCGCACACCTGGTACGCGAATGCGGCCGGTCACCTTGCGAGCCTGCTGCATGACCTCCCGCATGTGGTCACAGCCCACAGCCTCGAACCGCTGCGCCCGTGGAAAGCCGAGCAGTTGGGCGGCGGCTATCGGGTGTCCAGTTGGATCGAGAAGATCGCGTTCGAGAGCGCGGCTGCGGTCATCGCAGTGAGCGAGGGGATGCGACGCGACATCCTACGCTCGTATCCAGCCCTCGACGAGGAGAAGGTGACTGTCGTCTACAACGGCATCGACCTCGAACGATGGATGCCAGTTCATGACACAGAGCTCGTGCGTTCGCTCGGCATTGACCCTGACCGCCCATCTGTCGTTTTTGTTGGCCGCATCACTCGCCAAAAGGGTCTACCGTACCTGCTCAGGGCAGCGGCCCTGCTGCCGCCGGACGTTCAACTCGTGCTGTGTGCTGGCGCCCCGGACACGCCGGAGATTTTCGCAGAGGTACAGGCGGGGGTCGCCGCCCTGCAGGATGAGCGCAACGGCGTTGTCTGGTTAGACACTCTGCTGAGTCAGCGCGAACTTTCGGCAGTGCTCACCCAGGCGACAACCTTCGTTTGTCCATCGGTGTACGAGCCTCTCGGCATCGTGAACCTCGAGGCGATGGCGTGTTCCGTTCCCGTCGTTGGGACGGCGACCGGCGGCATCCCAGAGGTCGTCGATGATGGCGTTACTGGGCGACTCGTTCCAATCGAGCAGGCACAGGACGGCACTGGAACGCCGCTTGACCCCGACCGTTTCGTTGCCGATCTCGCCGCAGTACTGACCGATGTCGTTGGCGATCCGATCGCTGCAAAGCGCATGGGCGAAGCTGGCCGCGCTCGAGCGGAGCGGGACTTCAGCTGGTCGACGATCGCGGATCGCACGACGGAGATCTACCGCAGCCTCACTTAGGCTGGTGGAACAATGGCCGACGTCCTGAAATTCTCCGATGTGTCCGTCGTGCGTGACGGCAACGCTATCCTCGACCGGATCAACTGGTCGGTTGACGACACGGAGCGGTGGGTCATCCTCGGTCCAAACGGTGCAGGCAAAACCACCTTGCTTCAGCTCGCTGCGGCGCAGATTCATCCGACCGCCGGCAAGGTGCGAATTCTCGACGAAAAGCTCGGCAAGGCGGACGTGTTTGAACTCCGTCCACGGATCGGGTTCGCTTCTACTGCCCTCGCACGACGCGTACCCGGCGACGAGGAGGTGCTGAACGTTGTGCTGACAGCGGCGTACTCGGTGACCGGTCGATGGAACGAGCGCTATGAAGAGATCGACGAGCGACGCGCCCAGCGAGTGCTCGCCGAGTGGAAGCTCAGCTCGTTCGAGAAGCGTCTGTTCGGCGAATTGAGTGACGGAGAGCAGAAGCGGGTACAGATAGCCCGCGCAGTGATGACGGACCCCGAATTGCTGCTGCTCGACGAACCCGCCGCGAGTCTCGATCTCGGCGCACGCGAAGAACTTCTGCAGTTGCTCAGCGGCTACGCCAGCGCTCCACAAGCTCCGGCAATCGTGATGGTTACGCATCACGTCGAGGAGATCCCACACGGCTTCACGCACGCGCTCTTGCTTGCAAACGGTCGAATCATTGCGGCTGGTGTTGTCAGCGAAGTACTCACGTCGGAGAAACTCAGCGAGACCTTCGGACTGCCGCTGGTCGTCTCAAACGACGGCGGCCGATTCTCCGCTCGGGCCGCCTAATCTGATAGGCTCGTGAGTCGGCCTTTCGCCGCCCAGACTTTAATTCAACGCCTCAACCTCGCCCAGAACACAAGGACCAGCCATGAAGACCGATGCTCACCCGACTTACGCGCCAATAGTGTTCCGTGACCTCGCCTCCGGTGCGACCTTTCTTACGCGGTCGACGATCTCGAGCGATAAGACGATTGAGTGGGAAGACGGCAACTCGTACCCGGTCATTGACGTGGAAATCTCGTCAGAGTCGCACCCGTTCTACACGGGCAAGCAGCGCATCATGGACTCGGCCGGTCGCGTTGAGAAGTTCAACACGCGCTACAAGGGCTTTTCCAAGTAGCTGCGGCGGTCGCGCCTAGTACTGCGGCCAGCCGCCTCGGGTAGAAACGAAGTTCGGATCACGCGTTCGACGCATGTAGTCGGCGAAACTCGCATCCTGCTCGGTTGACCAAGCGATTTGCTTGGCGTGGAGTTCAGCAGCAGTAAGCGCGAGTTCGGTTGGGTACCGCCGCGCAATCGCCTGAGCGACTCTGCCAGCAGCCACTGCGTCTGCGCCGGCATTGTGCGCATCCGTGAGGCCGACGGCATACACCTGTGCCGCGGCCTCAAGGGTTCGCTTGCCCTTGCGGAAGCGATCGACAGCCTTGTCGATGACAAGAGGGTCGATGACCGGTTTGGGCTCGATGAGTGCGGCTAGGCCATACCGACGGCACTCCCGGTTGAGCAACGTCAGGTCGTATGGTGCGTTGTACACGGTCAACGCGAGTCCACGATGAAGGACCGACTGCAGAGCGGCGACGATTTCGGGGACAACGTGTGGCGCGGGTCGGCCTTCTGCCCGGGCTCGCTCGGTCGTGATGCCGTGAACTGCGCTGGCGCCTGCGGGAATTTCGACCCCGGGGTCAGCGAGCCAATCGAGTTGTTCAAGCACCGACCCATCGGCAGCGATGACGCCGACAGATGCCGAAACGACGCGGCTCGTCTCGACATCAACGCCGGTGGTCTCGAGGTCGAAGACGGCGAGAGTGTCGAACCAAGATGCGCTCATGGGTTCAGGCTAGAGCGTGCCGGGGACAGCGCAACCGACATTCAGGTGCGACCGTCGCCGAGATGCTGGTCACCGAGGTGCAGCCAGTAGAAGCTCTGCGTGCCAAGAGTCAAGCTGACCGTGCCATCCTCAGCGATGTCGGGAAAGCGAGCACCACCGAACAGGTCGAAGGTCGTCGCAGACTCGTGACCTTCAACGAGAATCTCAACAGAGACCGGGTTGTGCGCGAAGCTGAACACGCACAGCACCGACTCGGGGGAGTCACCGAACCCGGCGCCTGAACCCTCGTACTCGCGCACAAAGGCGAGCACCGACTCGTGGTTCGTCTTGAGCACCCGCAGCCCGCCGAGGCCGAAAGTCGGATGCCCTTTGCGAACGTGAATCACATTGCGCACCCAGTGCAAGAGCGAACGAGACTGCGCCAACTGGGATTCCACGTTGATGAAGTTGTAGTTGTAGACGAGGGACTGCACGACCGGCAGGAACACCTTGCCGGGGTCGGCGTGCGAGAAGCCCGCATTTCGATCCGGAGTCCACTGCATGGGGGTCCGCGACGAATCGCGATCTGGCAACCAGATGTTGTCGCCCATTCCGATCTCGTCGCCGTAATACAGAAACGGGCTGCCCTTGAGCGAAAAGAGCAGGGCATTGGCAAGTTCGAGTTCTGCCCGTGAATTGTCGAGCAGTGGAGCGAGGCGACGCCGGATGCCGACGTTTGATCGCATCCGCGGGTCATATGCGTACCAGCCGTACATCGCTTGGCGATACTCCTCGCTGACCATCTCGAGGGTGAGCTCGTCGTGGTTACGCAGGAACACCGCCCACGCCGCACCCTCTGGAACTTCGGTGGTCTCGGCGAGCACCCGAACCAGCTCGGTGGCGTTCTGAGAACGCAGCGAATAGAAGATGCGTGGCATGACCGGGAAGTCGAACGCCATGTGGCACTCGGGTTCCTCGGCGGTTCCGAAGAAGGCCGCGGTCTCTTGCGGCCACTGATTCGCCTCGGCGATGAGCACACGGCCCGGGAACTCCCGATCGACCATCGCCCGAATCTCACGCACGAACTCGTGAGTTCGAGGCTCGCCCTCACCGTTGCCGTCCTCAGACTCGAACAGGTACGGAATCGCATCCAGTCGGATGCCGTCGACGCCGAGGCTCATCCAGTGCCGAATAGTGGCGAGCGTTGCCTCGCGCACAGCTGGGTTCTCGAAGTTCAGGTCTGGCTGGTGCGAGAAAAAACGGTGGAAGTAAAACTGCCGTCGCTCAGGATCGAACGCCCAGTTCGACTCTTCGGTGTCAACGAAGATGATGCGGATGTTTGGATACTTTGTGTCCGTGTCGCTCCACACGTAGAAATCACCGAACGGCCCGTCAGGGTCTCGCCGCGACTGCTGGAACCAGTCGTGCTGATCCGAGGTGTGGTTGAGCGGATAGTCAATGACGATTCGCATGTTGCGTTCGTGGGCCTTGGTCACGAGTTCCTTGAAATCGTCGAGGGTCCCGAACTCGGGCAGCACACTCATGAAGTCGGCGACGTCGTAGCCACCGTCGCGCAGCGGTGAGTTGTAGAACGGCGGTATCCACAGCGCATCGACACCGAGCCACTGCAGGTAATCCAGCTTCGAGATCAGTCCAGCCAGATCGCCAGCTCCGTCTCCGTTGCTGTCGAAGAACGATCGCACCATGACCTCGTAAAAGACGCCCCTGCGGTACCACTGATGGTCGAGGGCCAGGCCGGGTAGCTGGATCGGTGCGGTGAAGGTCACAGTGCTCCTCGGGTCGCGAACGGTTCGAGTCTAGGGCTGCACTGCAAGCGCTTGTCGTCGACCGCATCCCCAGGATCGCACGAACTGCCTATCACCAACGGCGGTGCCTAGAATAAATGGATGCCAGCCGAATCGCCGTATGCCGAGCTGCTGAACGCCGCAACGGTGACCAAGCGCGAGGTCACAGTCGCTGGCTCGACAACCCGCTATTGGGAATATGGCCAGCGGGATGCGACGACAACCGTCGTTGTTGTGCACGGCTATCGCGGCGATCACCATGGGCTCGAGCCGGTCGTTGCGCACCTCGATGCCTTGCGCTTCATCTGCCCGGACCTGCCGGGATTCGGCGAATCCAGCGCGATGATCGGCACAGAGCACTCGATTGACGCCTACGCCAACTGGTTGGCCGGCTTCGTCGCCGAGCTCGGCCTCACCGGTCACGTAGTTATCCTTGGTCACTCATTCGGGTCGATCGTTGTTGCCGCGGCAGTCGCTCGGGGGCTCGCGGCGCCGCGCGTCGTGCTCATCAACCCGATCGCCGCGCCGGCGCTGTCTGGGCCACAAGGAGTGATGTCGCGTCTCACCCTCGTGTACTACCGCACAGCGCGCGCACTGCCTGAGCGCATTGGGGCAGCGCTCCTCGGCAACTGGCTGATCGTACAGTTCATGAGCTCGTTCATGACGACGACGAAAAATCGCAGGTTGCGACGCTGGATCCACTCACAGCACCATCGGTATTTCTCTCGTTACGCCAGTCGCGACTCGGTCGTGGAAGGCTTCGAGGCATCCATCTCGTCGGATGTCAGCATGTACGCTGGCGCCCTCACAATGCCAACCCTGCTCATCGGAGCCGACCGCGACCCCATCACGAGCATGCATGCGCTCCAGGGCCTGCATGAAAAGATCGTCGGCTCGCGACTCGTCGTCCTGCACGGCGTCGGCCATCTCATTCACTACGAGCGCCCGCGCGAGGCCGCGACCGCGATCACCGAATTTCTCGGGACCGGCCGGGTCGTCGACACGGTTTCTGCGTGAATATCATCTTCGACTGCCGCTACACGAGGATCGGACGGCACGACGGCATCAGCCGCTACACGGCGAGGATGGTCACGGAACTCGGCAAGCTCCATCCTGTCACCATGCTCATCAGCGATACGCGACAGCGGGAGATGCTACCCGACTTGCCGTGGGTGCTCGGGCCCTCACCGACGAGCGCACGCGAACCCCTCGTCGCACTGGCTGTCAACGCCTTCGCGCCCGACGTCGTGTTCACGCCCATGCAGACCATGGGGCCTGCCTTTCGTCGCTACGCGCTCGTCACGACCGTGCACGACCTCATCTATTACACCCACAGAACCCCGCCGCGGGATCTCGCTTGGCCGATTCGCTTGCTGTGGCGCGGCTATCACCTGTGGTGGGGTTTTCAGCGTGCGGTGCTCAATCTGGCGGATGCCCATGTCGTCGTTTCCGA
The DNA here is from genome assembly GCA_964500075.1 of uncultured Salinibacterium sp. GTDB lineage: Bacteria > Actinomycetota > Actinomycetes > Actinomycetales > Microbacteriaceae > Rhodoglobus. The sequence goes on along the minus strand of CAZCOC010000079.1, from coordinate 740 downwards.
GACAACCGGCGCCCTCATGGCCGAGCATCGACTCACGCGCAACCCGGTCACGGTGATCATCTCCGGCACCGATCACCCGCAAGCGAGGCCGGTGCGCGACGCGCACGGTTCTCGCGACCTCGTCTACATGGGCTCGTTTATGCCGTACAAGAACGTCGACCTGCTCGCGAGAGCGATGCACAAGCTCCCCGGCTACCGGCTGCGGCTCATGAGCCGCATCGGTGACTCAGAGCGCGAACGATTGACCGCTATGGCCCCGTCAGGATCCGTCGATTTTGTCAACGGAGCGACCGAAGAGGTGTACACGGACGCGTTGCTGAACGCGCTCGCACTCGTGACCGCCTCAAAGGACGAGGGTTTCGGTCTTCCCATCGTCGAGGCTCAGGCGCTCGGCACCCCAACGATCGTCAGCGACATCGGTATCTTCCGAGAAATTGCCGGTCCACACAGCGGATTCTTCGATCCGAGCAGTGTCGACGAGTTCGTTTCGGCCGTGCGCATGCTCGAAGACGAAGCGACCTGGAGGGCGCGCTCTGCGGCATCCTTTGCCTGGGCCGAGCGTTTCAGTTGGTCAGCGGCGGCAGCTCAATTGCTCGAGGTGCTCACCGAGACTGTCACGAGGCGCCAGGCTCACTGAACCCCGCGCTGGACCCCTCGCGGAATTACACCGCGCCGGTACCAGCACTCTCGCGCTGCTCGACGGGATTCTGCACTTCAAACGGCGTGACAGCGAGCGCAAG
>CAZCOC010000078.1:0-7018 GCA_964500075.1 uncultured Salinibacterium sp. | reverse complement strand
TGTCGCCGACGGCCGGGTTTCTGCCCGCGCTCCTGCAGGCTCCGGTGATCTCGCTGGTGTACGCGCTCTTCATCCGCACCAACATCAACGGTCACGCAAACGAACTGCTGGCCGAGCAGTTCGGGGGAGTCGCCCTTGGCTCTCCGCTGTGGGACGCGGGCTGGCCGGGCATCCTCGTCTTCATCGGGTTGTTCGCGGTGATGGCCGCAGTAGCGTGGATGACGCGGCGCACGAACATCCGCCTGAACCCCATCGAGCCGGATGCCGCGCCCGCGCCTGTCACGACGCAGCGCGTGCTCGGCTGGCTGCCGTTCCTGACCGTCGTGTTCGCAGCGTTCGTGCCGCTCGCCGCGACCATCTACCTCGCAACGACCACGCTGTGGACACTCGTCGAGCGGGCGATCCTGCGACGGCGGTTGACCGGTGAAATTGGCACCGCGAGCCCTCCAAACCACTAATCTCATCCCCATGGGGGAATCGTCAGGGGAATTGTCAGGGCAATCGCCAGGGATAGTGCCAGCAACACCCAGAGCGCGACAGTGGATCTTCAAGAAGCGCCACTCCATTCCGCTGGCGCTGCTTACACTCGGGCTTGTCACCGTCATCGTCGCGGTGATCTCGCCGTGGCCATCCGCTCTGCTCATTCGCGCGCTGTTCGAGTCCGAGGCTCGCAAGACCGTCGCAGAGATGGAATCCTATGCGCCAGTCGACGGCATCGACGAGACGCTGAATGTTGCGTACGCCACCGACGGCCCAGGCGCCGGCAGCTCAGCCACAACACTCGACGTCTTCTCACCCTCGGATTCGAGCGGCCCGCTCCCGACAGTGGTGTGGATCCATGGCGGCGCCTGGATCTCCGGGAGCAAGGAGAACGTGAACCCGTACGCGCGCATTCTCGCCTCGAAGGGGTTTACGACCGTCACCCTCAACTACACCGTTGCCCCGGATGCGACCTACCCAGTTGCTCTCAACCAACTCAACACCGCGCTTGGCTTTCTCATCGACAACGCCCAAGAGCTGCGCATCGACCCGAATCGGATTGTGATCGCCGGGGATTCTGCCGGCTCCCAATACACGAGCCAGCTCGCCACCGCCATAACGAGCCCCGTGTACGCAAAGAAGGTCGGGCTGACCCCGGCACTGACCCCTGATCAACTGCGGGCGGTTGTCTTGACGTGCGGAATCTATGACGTCAGCGGCATTCCAGATGCTCCCGGCTTGGGGGGCTGGGGGTTCCGCGCCGCGCTCTGGGCATACCTTGGCACGAAGGACTGGTCGAACACGCCGGGCGGCGAACTCATGTCGACCCTCGACGATGTCACCGCCGATTTTCCGACCGCGTGGATCACGGGTGGCAATGGTGACCCGTTGACCGCCACCCAGTCACAACCGCTCGCCGCGAAGCTCGCGAGCCTCGGCGTCGATGTCACAACAGTCTTCTATTCCGAAGACCACGTGCCTTCGCTTCCGCACGAGTACCAGTTCAAACTTGATTTCGAGGATGCTCAGACCGCGCTCGACTCGATGGTGCAGTTCCTCGAGACTGTCGCGCGCTGATCCTCCGCTCACGCGCGGGTATAGAGTTCAAGCGGTCGTCGCAGTGTTCGATCAGGCTGAAGTCACCGTTCAGGTCGCGGGGAGGCGTCAGGCGCAGCGCACTGCGAACGAAGTACCTAGGCTCGGTATCATGGGGATGATGACCAGAGGCCCGTTGTCCGCCAACAAGCCGGTGGTAAGCGCCTCAACATGACCAAATATCTCGTCACCGGCTGCGCTGGATTCGTAGGCAGTCACGTTACGCGACACCTCATCGAGACCGGCGCTGAGGTCATCGGCATCGACGGACTGCGAACCGAGCTGTACGGCGAGGACACCAAGCTCGATCGGATCGCGGAACTGCGGGATCACCCAAGATTTGAGTTCGCTGAGCTCGACCTCAGGTCTGACTCCATCGCCGATCACCTTGACGAGGTCGACGGAGTTATACATTTTGCGGCCCTTGCCGGGCTCCCCAGTGCTACGCGGCCCGAATCGGCATATGCCGAGCACAACACCCTGGCAACCCTGCGCATCCTCGATGCACTCGATCGCAGCGGCGTGCACCTCGTTCACGCGTCGACATCGAGCGTGTACGGCGAGTAGGCCGTCGGTGATGAGTCCCAGCCCCTCGAACCGGTCTCGGCGTACGGACGCAGCAAGGTTGCCGCCGAGCAGCACATCAACGAGCGCGAGCGTGACGGTCGTGTCACCGCCACGATCCTTCGGTTGTTCTCCGTCTACGGACCCGGTCAACGGCCAGACATGGCCTATGCGAAAGCCTGTCGGGCGCTTATCGAAGGCGATGTGATGCAGATCACTGGTGACGGTTCGCAGAGGCGTTCAAACACCTACATTGGCGACGTCGCGGCGGCGGCACTCCTATCCGTCCAGCTTCGACCGCAGGCCACAATGAACATCTCGGGCAGCGAGTCAGTAGCCCTGCTCGACGCTGTGGACATTCTCGCGAGCGCGCTCGGCGTTGCAGCCCGAGTCGAATTCGTGCCGTCGGTGGCTGGGGACCAGCGCTTGACGGCAGGTGACAGTTCTCGGGCTCGCGCGATGTTGGGCTGGGCGCCAATGACCACACTCGCGCTCGGGCTGAAGGCCCAAGCTTCATGGTTCCGCAAGCGAGTGCCCGTGCACAATGCCTAAGCGGCGGGCTGTGTACACCGCGATAACTGGCGGCTACGAGGCTCTCGCCGATGCTCCCGCCACGAGCGGGATGGAGCTGCTCTGCTTCACGGATGACCCCACGGTGACGAGCGCAACGTGGCGAGTCGTGCACGTGCCGCGCGCTTTTCCCAGCGACCCCATGCGCAGCCAGCGATTTCTGAAGGTGCTCGGCCACCCCGAGCTCGGCCAGTTTGATGAGACCCTCTATATTGACAACTCCGTTGGCCTGCGGGTGGATCCTCACGTCATCCTCGATGAGTGGCTTCGCACCAAAGACATCGCACTCGCAAGTCACAGCTTCAGGCAATCCGTGCGGGGCGAGTTCGACGCCGTTCGCCTTGCCGGACTCGAAACGCGGGAGCGTCTTGACGAGCAGCTTGAGCACTATTCGCGGGACGCGCCTGACGTGCTCGCCCAGCGCCCATACTGGGGAGCCATGATCGCGCGCCGGCAGGGTTCGCAAGCGGTGCAAACGGCGATGGATATTTGGATGCGGCACATCCTTCGCTATGCCCGACGGGACCAACTGTCGATCAACTACGCGCTCACCGCTGCCGGGGTCACGCCCGAGCGAATCGAATTGGACAACCACGACTCGCCGCTGCACCATTGGCCCACCCAAACCAAAGGCGCTACTCGGCGGCCGACAGTTGAGTTCGCCTGGCAATACGGTCTCGAAGCGCGTTCAGTGGAGACCGCAATCGAAGAGCGTGATCGGTGCCAGCACGCACTGAAGTCAGCGATCGAAGAGCGCGATCGGTCTCAGCGCATGCACGGCGACCTGCTCGCGAGTTCATCGTGGCGCTTGACCGCCCCCATCAGGGCGGCGGCGGACTGGATCAGGCGGCGTTAGGCGTCAGGCGCGCGCTCACAATCGACTTGGCCTTGCGACCAGAGCCGGTGAAAGACCACTAACCCTGTGCCCGCAGTTTCACCCGCCGCGCCTGGCCGTCTTCCTGAAGCTCGGCGATTGGCTTCTCAGCCTTCACAAAATCGGTGAATGACTTGAAGCCGATCTTTTTCTCATCGAACTCGGCGTCCAGCCGTTTCATCTGAAGTTTCAGTTGCGAGGCGGCTACCCAGCCATCGTCACCCGCTGGAGTCACGCGCAGGGCGCGCGTCAGGAGTGACCGAGCACGTTTCCTTGGGTCGGCTGGCGAGGGTTCTACTGTTTCGACAGCGGCGATCGGCTCAGCAACAACGCCCGCGAGCTCGTCATAGTAGGAGAAGTCGTCGCACGCCTTTTTGAAGGCCTCGCTCGTAGAACTCCGCACGCCGATTCCGATCACGGTGCGGCCGAGCCGTCGGGCTCGCTGGGCCAGCGGGATATAGTCCGAGTCGCCGGCGACAATCACGATGTGGCTGATATCCGAGAGGCGGAAGAGGTCTTCGACAACGTCGATGGCGAGACGAATGTCTGCGCCGTTCTTCGTGCCTGATGTGTTGAACAGTTGAACGAGATCAACTGCCAAATCCACCAACTGCTTCTTGTAACGGTTGTTCGCGGGGGCAGCCCAATCGGCATATGCACGGCTGATGGCCACAGCGCCGAAGGACGATGCGAAGTCGAGTACAGCGCCGATATCCGCCGTTGTCGCAGTGAGTTTTTCGGCCGTAGTTCCTGCGGCGTTGCGAGCCTTGTCCTTGATGAACGCGCCCCGGCCGTGCAGCGCGTCGTACTGCGAGATGACGATGTTGTCGAAGTCGATGTAGACGGCGACGCGAGTTTCGGTCAGATCAGCCATGGGGTAAGGCTACGCCCGAAGTCGTACGCTCTCCCGGGGCGACAGACGTAGGGCGTCGGTGTCGGGGATTTCGTCCACCTACTGGTCGAGGGTGTTCGAATAATGGGGTCATTAGTGACACCATAGCTTCATGACCAATATCGACCACTATACCTATCGCATCACGTGGTCAGCCGAGGACAACGAGTTCGTCGGGCTCATCGCTGAGTTCCCGTCGCTCTCATGGCTTGCGGCCAATCAAGTTGACGCGCTTACCCGCATCCGGGAACTGGTGGCTACTGTCGTTGCCGATATGGAGCGTGCGGGCGAGCCAGCGCCCGAACCCTTCGCGGATCGCCGATATAGCGGTGAGTTCAAGCTGCGGATACCCCCGGAACTGCACCGCGCGCTCGCGATCAGGGCCGCCGAGGAAAACGTCAGTCTCAACCGACTCGTGAGTTCGCGACTTACCTCCTGAGCTCAGACGGCCTCAACGTGCGCCCTGGCGTCTCGACTTACACAATTCGCGATCGGATGCGCCAGGCCGCCAGCGCCGTGAAGACCACTGCGCAGGCGGCAAGGATCGCGACGGTTACCGGCACCGTGACCTCCCAGTCACCGACGAACCCCGTGATGCCGTAGAAGGAGCTGAGGCTATCGATCGCCTCCTGCCGGCCGCCGACGAGGGTCGAAAGGGTGTCCGCGGTGAGTTCGCGACGCATGAGCATCGCGGACTGCGCGAACGGGAGGGCGTTGACGACCGAGCGCACGACATCCGGAAACAGTCCGACGGCGATGAACGCGCCAGCAAGAAATCCGATGACCGTTCCGACGATTGTGGCAAGAGCGGAGAAGGCGCCCGTTGTGCGCACGAACGAGGCGACGAACGCCCAGAGCGCCGCGAAGGCGAGGCAGGAGAGCACAATCCAGCCGAGTGTGCGGGCAATTTCGAGTCCACCGATGACAACACCGTCGACGAAGAACAGGTATGTCAGGCTCACGCCAAGAACAATGATCGTCATGATGAGGGCGACGATAAACGTTGCCAGCAAGTAGCCGAGCACTAACTGCCCGCGCCGGATCGGGGAGACCAGGAAGTCGCGGAACCGGCCGGTCGCGGCATCCTCGACAAAGACGTTGAGGGCGCCGAGCGAGGTCGTGATCGAGGTCATCGCGATGATGCCACCGAACATCCAACTGTCGACGAACGCGCGCACATCCCCCTCGTCGGCCTGCGGGAATGAGCGCACGATCGAGGTCGTCTGGAGGTTCGAGAGGAACAGCGTGTACAGCAGGAACACGATGAGGGCGCCGAGAAGCGAGAAGAATACATTGAGGCGGTCACGGAAGAACAGCCGCAGGTTGCGACCCATGATCGTCAGGACGATACCCATCAGCTCTCCTCCTCAACGTGCTCGCGGCCGGTGAGTGCAAGGAACACGTCATCCATGCGCCCGTGCCGAAATTCGAAGTCGAGCACGCTGTCGCCGTGGTCGGCGAGCAAGCGGCGGGCGACGGCGGCATCCGGTACGCGAAGCTCCGCCGCTCCTGCGCGGTCGGCCACGGTGAGTCCGGATGCCGCGGCGAGCCGGCCAAGCGCGGCGGGATCCCTCGAGCTGATGGTGAGGATGCTGTGGCTGTGCTGCGCGCGCAACTCGGTTGGGGTGCCTTGCGCGATAATCCGACCCTCGTCAATGATGCTCACGAGGTCGGCTTCCTCGGTCTCCTCCATGTAGTGCGTCGTCAGGAAGACCGTGATGCCATGGCGCTCACGCAGGTCGCGGATCGTCGACCACACGATCGCACGGCTCGCCGGGTCGAGACCTGCGGTTGGTTCGTCGAGGAACAGAATTGACGGCGAGTGCAGCAGGGCCCGAGCGATGTCCACCCGGCGGCGCTGCCCGCCCGAGAGCGCGCCGTACCGACGGTCGAGGAAACTGTCGAGGCCGATGAGGGTCGCGAGTTCGGTGATCCGCTTTCCGATGCTGGCACGGTCGGAGGAATAGAAGCGCGCGCGAGTGGCGAGGTTCTCGCGCACGGTGAGTCCGGCATCCAGCATCGAGTCCTGAAAGACCACGCCGATCTGACGGCGCACCGGCTCGGCGTCGTGGCGAACGTCGTGGCCGTCGACGACGATCTCGCCGGCATCGAACGGCGACACCGTGGTGACGCATCCGATCGTCGTTGACTTGCCTGCGCCGTTGGTGCCGAGGAAGGCGAACACGCTGCCGGCCGCGACATCGAAGGAGATGTCGTTGACCGCGACGACGTCTTTGTACCGTTTCGTGAGCCCGCTCACGCTGATCGCTGTGCTCTGTGTCACGCACATGACCGTAGCAGAGGGCGTCCCGCAGTTCAGGGCCGAAAGTCCCGCTGGCCAGATGCTCCCGAACTGCGCCACCACGACGATCCAAACGTCGTCGGCACCCTCTACGATCGCTGCATGCCGGAGCGAGTCGAGGCGTGGTGGGCGCGCCGACAGTGGTCGAAGGGCACAACCATGCCGTACGCGATCGGCCACTACCGTGACGAGTGGTCGCGCTGGCCGGTGCTCGTGCGTCAGTACCACCCCGAGTTCAACG
>CAZCOC010000077.1:0-7023 GCA_964500075.1 uncultured Salinibacterium sp. | reverse complement strand
CCATCGACGCCGCGCTCAATCCGGTCGAAGGGCCGTGGTTCTTCTTTGTCACCATTGACCTTGCCACCGGCGAAACGGTGTTCTCGGAGACCATCGATGAGCACGAGAGTGCCGTTGAGCTGCTGCGCGAATGGTGCAACGCGAGCGTCGAGAACGGTACGTACTGTGATTAGCCGCACGGGTGACTAGTTTTGGGGTGCCGCGTGCGTCCGCAACGCGCTTGGCTGTGCTCGGGGCACCTATCAATCACTCGCTCTCGCCGGCGATCCATCTGGCGGCGTACGAAGCGCTCAAGCTGGATTGGACATACGTCGCGGCCGAAGTCGCCGCTGGCGGGTTGTCGACCTGGGTGAGTACGCTCGACGACGAGTGGCGTGGACTCTCGCTGACAATGCCGCTCAAGCGCGAGGTCATGCCGATGCTTGCGGCGCGGCATCCGCTCGTCGATGTCGTTGGCGCGGCGAACACCGTGCTGATGGGTCAGAACGGGCTGGTTGGATTCAACACCGATGTCTTCGGAATCGTCGCAGCCCTTCGCGCTGCCGGTGTCGCTCTGGTCGGTCACACTCACATGTTCGGCTCCGGAGCCACGGCGGCTTCGGCGTTGGTCGCGCTCGCTCAACTTGGTGCGCGCAAGGTGACGGTCGAGGCACGGTCAGTAGTCAACGCCTCGCCCCTTGTTGGACTTGGGCAGAGCCTCGAGATCGAAGTCCTCGTGATTCCACTGGTGAGTGAGTCGTGTGTAGCGGCGGATGTGGACCTCGTCGTGAGCACGATGCCAGGCGGAGCGGTTGTGGCCCCGCGCGTCGACACAGCCGTTCGCGAGCGAGCCATACTGTTCGACGTCGCCTATTCGCCGTGGCCGAGCAATCTGGCCCGCGAATGGCTTGCCGTCGGTGGGCGCGTCGTATCTGGACTGGAGATGTTGCTTCATCAGGCGGTCGGCCAGGTGCGCGTCTTTCTCAATGGCGATCCGGATCTGGTTCTGGACAATGAAGCGACCGTACTCGGCGCGATGCGTGCTGCTGTCAGTTGACCCCCGGGTTGACGTGAAGCACGGTTCAGTTGACGCCGGGCGACGGTTTCACCCCGAACAGTTCGAGCGACGCGCTGTGCGAGGATTGGCTCATGCTTCGGTGGTTGACAGCGGGAGAGTCGCACGGTCAAGAGCTCGTGGCCATTCTCGAAGGACTCCCGGCAGGGGTGCCTGTCTCTCCAGAGCAGATTCAATCCGACCTTCTCCGTCGAACTCTTGGCTATGGCCGTGGAGCACGCCAGAAGTTCGAGCAAGACGAGCTGACAATAAGCAGCGGGGTGCGTTTCGGGCTGAGCATGGGAAGTCCGGTCGCCTTGCGAATCGGGAACACCGAGTGGCCGCGCTGGGTCGACGTCATGAGCACGACACCGGTCGATCTCTCGACTCTTCCGGCTGGGCGCGGCGCCGCTCTCACTCGCCCGCGACCGGGTCACGCCGATCTCGTTGGGATGCAGAAATATGACTTTCCTGAAGCACGCAATGTGCTTGAGCGCGCGAGTGCGCGCGAGACCGCTGCACGCGTCGCGCTTGGCGCAGTGGCTCGGTCATTTCTTCACTCCCTCGGGGTATCCATTCTGAGTCATACCCTGTCGATCGGGGCAGTCCGTGTACCCGACGGCACTCCCGTGCCACGTGCGGACGACGTCGAGAGCCTCGACGCGGATCCATTGCGTTGCTGTCACCCAGAAACCTCGAAGGCGATGGTTGCTGAGGTCGACCGTGCACACGCCGACGGTGACACCCTCGGCGGCGTCGTCGAGGTGCTCGCGTACGGATTGCCCCCTGGGCTCGGCTCATACACCCACTGGGATCGACGTCTCGACTCCCAACTGGCCGGCGCGATTATGGGCATACAGGCGATCAAGGGAGTTGAGATCGGTGACGGCTTCGCCACCGCAGCTCGCAGAGGCTCTCAAGCCCACGACGAACTCGTTATGGGAGAGTCTGGGATCACTAGGCTCAGTGATCGTGCCGGCGGCACAGAAGGCGGCATGAGCACTGGGACCGTCTTGCGAGTTCGCGCAGCCATGAAACCGATCTCCACGGTGCCTCACGCACTTCGCACCGTCGACGTTGCAACCGGCGCGACGGCTGAGGCACACCACCAACGCTCCGACGTTTGTGCGGTGCCTGCCGCGGGAGTCATCGCCGAGGCGATGGTTGCGCTTGTTCTTGCAAACTCCGTGCTCGAAAAATTCGGCGGCGACTCACTCGGCGAGACCAAGCGGAACGTTGATGCCTACCTTGCGGCGATTCCGGACTCGCTCACCACCGCGAGCGAATCCACCGGTGAATGAAGTCAGCGCGATCGTCGCACTCATCGGGGCTCCGGGGGCCGGGAAAACCCGAACCGGTCGGCGCATCGCGAAGTTGCTGCGCGTTCCGTTCATCGATACCGATCGTCGGGTGGTTGACGCTCACGGGCCGATCGCTGCGATCTTCGAGAAGCACGGCGAGCAAGTGTTCAGATCCTTCGAGCGCGCAGCTGTTGCCGCAGCTCTGCGGGAACCAGCAGTCGTGACATTGGGTGGGGGCGCGGTGCTTGACTCTGATACCCAGCTCGATCTCTCGGCTACCAAGGTGGTGCAGTTGACCGTGAGTGCCGACGCGGTGTCTGCACGCATCGCCGACGGCAAGCGACCGCTCCTGAGCGGTGGCGTCACAGCGTGGTCGGAACTCGTCGCCGTGCGCAGGCCCACCTACGATCGACTGTCCCAGTTGACGATCGATACCTCCGGCCAGCCTCTTGACAAAATTGCGCAGCAGATCGTCGACTGGCTCCAGGTCGGCACTACTGGAGCCGGTCTCGCCCGCGCTGCGGACTCGCGTGAGGACTCGGTGTGAACGCGATAACCAGCATCCCCGTCAGCGGAGCAGAGCCGTACGACGTCCTCATTGGCCGCGGCTTGCTCGCGGACCTCGCCCCGCACATCGGAACACGAACCGCGAAGGTGCTCATCGTGCACCCGCCGACACTCGGCGCGCGCGCGGCCGCGTTGCGCGAGAACCTGCTCGCGCGTTACGAGGTCTATCTGGCCGAGGTGCCGGATGCTGAGGACGCCAAGCGCGTCGAGGTCGCAGCCTTCTGCTGGCAGATCATGGGGCAAACCGATTTCACAAGAACGGATGCTGTCATCGGTCTCGGCGGAGGGGCGACCACTGACTTGGCTGGCTTCGTCGCAGCCACGTGGTTGCGTGGTGTGCGGCTGATCCAGTGCCCGACGAGTGTCGCAGGAATGGTGGATGCCGCAGTCGGTGGCAAGACCGGAATCAACACGGCAGAAGGCAAGAATCTCGTTGGAGCGTTCTACGCTCCGGCGGCGGTCGTTGCAGATCTTGACGTGCTCGACGATCTGCCGCGAAACGAGATCCTCGCCGGCTTCGCGGAAATCGTGAAGTGCGGCTTTATCGGTGAACCGGAGATTCTCGACATCATCGAGCGCGACGTCGAGACCGTCACTGACCCACGCTCCAAGGAGTTTCGCAGGGTCGTAGAACTCTCTATCGCGCTCAAGGCTCGCGTGGTTGCGGAAGACTTCAAGGAATCCGGCCTTCGCGAGATCCTGAACTACGGGCACACGCTTGGGCACGCGATTGAGCATGCCGAACGCTACCGCTGGCGGCACGGTGCAGCGATTTCAGTCGGCATGGTCTTCGCCGCAGAGCTTGGACGGCTTGCCGGCTCGCTGGATGATGCCACCGTCGACCGGCACCGGAGCATCCTGAGTTCACTGACGCTGCCGATCGACTACCCGATTGGACGCTGGAAGACGCTGCTCGCGACAATGCAGCGAGACAAGAAGGCGAGAGCCGGAATGATGCGGTTCATCGTGCTCGACAGTGTCGGCAAACCGGCAACCCTCAATGGTCCGGATGAGCTCACGCTGTTCACCGCATACCAAGCCGTCGGAGTCTGACTCGCTAGAGTGAGCGCGTGACCAGCGTTCTCGTGCTTAACGGCCCCAATCTCGATCGACTCGGCAGTCGTGAGCCCGATGTCTACGGCAGCGCGACCCTGAGCGACCTGCGCGCACGCCTCGAGGGTGAAGCGCGCGCAGGGGTCACGATCGACTTGCGCCAGACGAACGACGAAGCTGAATTGATCGGTTGGCTTCACGAGGCAGTGGATGGCTCGCATCCGGTCATCCTCAACCCTGCTGCGTTTACGCACTACTCATACGCGCTGAGCGACGCCGCGAAGCTCGTAACAAGTGCTGGGCTCACTCTCATCGAAGTTCACATCAGCAACCCGCACGCGCGCGAAGAGTTTCGGCACGTCAGCGTCATCTCGGCGGTAGCAACCGGGGTCATCGCTGGTTTCGGCCTCGACAGCTATTCGCTCGCCCTCGAACTGGTCCAACGCAGGCTCGGGTAGACTCGACCGTTGGTTTCGGCGGGTTCTCGCAGCCCGTCCAATCGACCTTCACAAGGAACGGAACGACTTATGGCTTCGACCGCGGATATTCGAAACGGCATCGTGCTCAACATGGATGGCGGGCTCTGGACCGTCATCGACTTTCAGCACGTCAAGCCCGGAAAGGGCGGCGCGTTCGTCCGCACCAAGGTCAAGAACGTCATGACTGGCAAGGTCGTCGACCGAACATTCAACGCCGGCGCGAAGATCGAAACCGAGACAGTCGACCGCGCCGACTTCCAGTATCTGTATGCGGATGGCGAGAACTTCGTCTTCATGGACAAGGGCAACTACGACCAGATCACGCTTTCGCCGACGCAGGTTGGCGACGCATCCAATTTTATGCTCGAGAATCAGGACGTCACGATCGCGCTCCACAACGGAGAGCCGCTGTACGTCGAACTGCCAGCGTCCGTCGTGCTGGAGATCACCTACACGGAGCCGGGCCTGCAGGGAGACCGGTCGACCGGTGGCACGAAACCGGCGACTGTCGAGACCGGGTACCAGATCCAAGTTCCACTGTTCCTTGAGCAGGGTACGAAGGTCAAGGTGGACACGCGAGATGGGTCGTACCTCGGCCGTGTTAATGACTGAGCCGGGCACTTCGAGCGGAGCAGTCGTCTAGTGGGGGCCAGAACCAAGGCTCGTAAGCGCGCGCTCGACGTGCTCTACGGCGCTGATGTGCGGGGCGACTCGATCAACCAGGTGCTCGCAGCAGAGCAGTCGCGGGCCGACCTCGACCCGCAGCGTTCGAACAGCTGGGAGTACGGCAGACAGATCGTTGTCGGCATAACCGAGCACGGCGACGAGATCGATGAACTCATCGAAACCTATTCGCAGGGCTGGTCACTCGCGCGCATGCCCGTCATTGATCGGGCACTGTTGAGAATTGGCATTTGGGAGATTCTCTACAACGAGGCCGTGCCCGACAGCGTTGCGATCGCCGAGGCGGTCGAGTCCGCGCGCGTGCACAGCACTGAGGATTCCGCAAGCTTCGTTAACGGTCTCCTCGGTCGTGTCGCGGCCAGTCGCGAATAGCCCGTGGGTGCGCGGCACGTGGCCGTCTCACTGAACCTGCCCGCACGTACCAGCCCGACCCGCTAGGCACGTGAGGCTGACCCCCCACCTGTTCTAGCAATTCCAGCTATGCTCTTGCAAAACAGGCATCCTTTAAGTTCCGTCCAGCGAGGCGGGGAAGGGGGTCAGAATGACTGCACGAGTCGTGCTGCAGTCCTCTGATATCAGTCGGGCTTTGACCCGCATCGCACACGAGATCCTTGAATCCAACCGAGGGTCAGACAGTCTCGTCCTCCTTGGCATCCCAACCCGCGGAGTGATTCTGGCCCGCCGTATCGCGGCCATCCTTGATTCAATCGAACCCGGTTCAGGCACGTTCGGTGCACTCGATGTAACGATGTACCGCGACGATCTCGCGAAGAATCCGACGCGAGCACCAGCGCGAACAGACATTCCAACTGGCGGCATTGACGGCAAAACCGTCGTTCTAGTCGATGATGTGCTCTACTCGGGCCGAACTGTCCGAGCAGCGCTCGATGCCATCAGCGATGTCGGGCGACCGCGCGCAGTGCGACTCGCCGCACTCGTCGACCGCGGTCACCGCGAGTTGCCGATTCGCGCAGACTTTGTGGGCAAGAATCTGCCATCATCGCTCGACGAGCGAATCAACGTCAGACTTGCTGAGCTGGATGGCACGGACGAGGTGACGATCAGTTGAAGCACCTGCTATCGACACAAGACCTCACCCGAGATCAGGCCGTTAGGTTGCTCGACATTGCCGAAGATATGGCCGAGGTCTCAAATCGCGAAGTCAAGAAGCTCCCGACGCTCCGGGGCAAAACCGTCGTCAATTTGTTCTTCGAAGACTCGACGCGAACGCGTGTATCGTTCGAGCTCGCCGCAAAGAGGTTGAGTGCGGATGTCATCACCTTCAGCGCGAAAGGGTCGAGCGTTTCAAAGGGCGAGAGCCTCAAGGACACGGCACAAACCCTTGCGGCGATGGGTGCCGACGCGATCGTTGTGCGGCATGGGGCATCCGGGGCGGCCCAAGTGCTCGCTGAACGTGGATGGACAAACGCAGCCATCATCAACGCTGGAGACGGCACTCACGAGCACCCGACTCAGGCCTTGCTCGACGCGTACACGATGCGAAAGCGAATCCACGGGGCTGCTGCGCGAGGAAAAGCACTCGATGGCGTCGCCGTCACGATTGTCGGTGACATTCTGCACTCGCGAGTAGCGCGTTCGAACGTTTGGCTCCTGGCTTCTCTTGGCGCGCGCGTGCATCTGGTCGCACCGGCGACTCTTATTCCGATTGGCGTCGAGGCGTGGCCATCGACTGTTGGCTACGATTTCGATGTCGCAATCGACTTCAAGCCAGACGTCATCATGATGCTGCGCATCCAGTCTGAGCGCATGAACCACGCATACTTTCCGAATGAACGTGAGTATGCGAGGCAGTGGGGGCTCGATGATGAGCGAGTGGCACGACTTCCGGTGGCTACCATGGTGATGCACCCCGGACCAATGAACCGGGGTTTGGAAATTTCCTCTG
>CAZCOC010000076.1:0-7024 GCA_964500075.1 uncultured Salinibacterium sp. | reverse complement strand
ACCGCGACATCGCGATGGTGTTCCAGAACTACGCGCTCTACCCGCACATGACCGTTGCCGAGAACATGGGCTTCGCGCTCAAGATCGCCGGCGTCAACAAGGACGAGCGCGCCAACCGCGTGCTCGAAGCCGCCAAGCTGCTTGACCTTGAGCCGTACCTCGCTCGCAAGCCGAAGGCCCTCTCCGGTGGTCAGCGTCAGCGCGTCGCTATGGGTCGTGCAATCGTTCGCCAGCCGCAGGTGTTCCTCATGGACGAGCCGCTGTCGAATCTTGACGCCAAGCTGCGCGTGCAGACGCGCACGCAGATCGCATCGCTCCAGCGTCGTCTCGGGGTCACCACGGTCTACGTCACCCACGACCAGACCGAGGCGCTCACCATGGGCGACCGCATCGCGGTGTTGAAGGATGGCGTGCTGCAGCAGGTTGGAACGCCGCGCGACTTGTACGAATCACCGCAGAACGTCTTCGTTGCCGGCTTCATCGGTAGCCCGGCAATGAACCTGTTCAACGCCGACATCGTCGACGGTGGACTCAAGTTCGGTTCTGCTGTTGCCAAGGTCGATCGGGAGAGGCTTGGAGGCACCTCCGCAAAGAGCGTGACCATCGGCATCCGCCCGGAAGACGTGCTCGTCTCGACCACCGGCGAGGGTTTGCCGGTCGACGTTGACCTTGTCGAAGAGCTTGGGGCTGACGGCTACCTCTACGGCCACACCGAGGTCGATGGCAACCGGGTCGATATCGTCGCCCGGGTCGACGGTCGCTCGCACCCGAGCGCTGGCGACAAGGTCTTTATCCTTCCGGAACCGAACCACGTGCACGCCTTCGACACCGAAAGCGGTCTCCGCTTAGGCAAGAAAGCGGTCGTCGCCGGCTAGGCACCAAGGCTGATCGAGCCTGTCGAGATCTCTCAGCGAGGTTTCGACAGGCTCGAGCCACTTAAGGGAGGACTATGAGCGGCTCGCTCAGCATCACCGCGGCGATCGTCGACCCTGCGCTCCTCGATCTGCCATGGACGCTGCCGCTCGAGCTCTGGCCGGACGAAACGATCGCGGCGCTCCCGAAGGGTATCTCGCGCCACATCGTGCGCTTCGTTAACCTCAGTGGCTATGTCGTTGCGATCAAGGAGACCTCCGCCGAGCTCGCCAAGCGTGAGTACGAAATGCTGCGAGCATTGCAGCGGCTCGACATCCCCTGCGTCGACCCGCTTGCCGTGATCACCAACCGCACGGCCGCCGATGGTGAGGCGCTTGAATCAGTGCTCGTCACCCGGCACCTGAAGTTCTCGCTTCCGTACCGGGCGCTGTACTCCCAGAGCCTGAGGCCAGACACCGCGACTCGGCTTGTCGATGCGCTCGCAGTGCTGCTCGTTCGGCTACACATCATCGGCTTCTTTTGGGGAGATGTCTCGCTCTCGAACACGCTCTTCCGCCGGGATGCCGGTGCTTTCGCCGCCTACCTCGTTGACGCCGAAACCGGCCAGCTGTACGACGGACTCTCGAACGGGCAACGCGAGAATGACCTCGAGATCGCGCGCATCAACATTGCTGGCGAGCTGCTCGACCTGCAGGCCGGTGGGCGCCTCGAAGACGATATCGACCCCGTCGAGATCAGCAACGGGATCGTTGCCCAGTACAGAACGTTGTGGAAGGAGCTCACGGCTCCAGAAGAGTTTGACCAATCAGAGCGCTGGCGGATCAACAGCCGGGTCGAGCGTCTGAACAATCTCGGTTTCGACATCGAGGAACTCGCGATCAAGACCGACGAGACCGGCACGCAAGTGCGCATCCAGCCAAAAGTCGTGGATGCTGGACATCACTCGCGACGCCTCTTGCGACTCACTGGTCTCGACGCTCAAGAGAATCAGGCGCGGCGCCTGCTCAACGATCTCGACTCGTATCGAGCGGCCTTTAACAAGCAAGACCTCGACGAGGAAGTGGTTGCACACGAGTGGACCGCACGCGTGTTCGAGCCGGTCATCCGCGCGATTCCCCGCGAACTGCGCGGGCGACTCGAGCCTGCCGAGATCTTTCACCAGTTGCTCGACCACCGCTGGTTCATGTCGCAAAACGAGGGCCGCGATGTTCCGTTGGCCGAAGCGGTCTCGAGTTATGTTGACACAGTGCTGCGGCACCGACACGACGAGGCAACGATGATTAACCCGCCGACCGGCGTCTTTACCCAGCCAGTACCGATTTCTGATGAAGAAGTCGACTGGCGGAGCAAGGTCTAATGCTCGGTCGGGTCGCGGCATTCTTCGGCAGGCGACCGTGGGTGGGACTTGTGGTTTGGGGGCTGATTGTAGGCACTGCCGCCGCGACCGCGATCGGTGGGGCGACCGGCGAGACACTGTTCGAGCGTCTGGTGAGCGGCGCGCCGACCGCGACGAGTGAGAGTTCGAGGGCCGACAACCTTCTGACCGGCAATGACGACAGCACGAGGACTGAATCGACGACCCTGTTGTTGCACGGCGTTGACCTCGAGGAACCCAGCGTCGCGGCAGTGGGACCGAACCTTGCCGCGCAACTGGTGGATGAGGCAGTGTCGTTTGTCGATCCACTCGCTGTTCCACTCGCTCCAGACGGCAACCGGCTCGCGGCAGTCGCACCACTGTTCTCGGAGGACGGGCGGGGCGTACTGTACGTTGTCCGGCTGTCAAGCACCGGCGGTGACGACATCGATCCGACGAAGGTCGATGCCGTCGTCGAGACCCTTAGGGAAACTCGCGACTCCCTGCGCGCCGATTTTCCTGACGCAACGGTTGAGGTCGGGTCGACGCGCCTCCTTGTTGAGTCGATCGTGGCTGTCTCGGAGGGAGACCTACAGCGTGGTGAGGCGGTCGCCTTGCCGATCGCGCTCGCGGTGATGCTTGTGGTCTTCGGCGGGTTCCTGGCGGCAGGCATTCCGCTGGTCGGGGCGATCGCGGCAATTGTCGGTTCGCTCGGTGCTCTCTTTGGGTTCAGTCACTTGGTAGACATCGACACGACCGTGGTCAACGTGATCACAGCGATCGGGTTGGGCCTGTCGATCGACTACGGGCTACTCATGGTGAGCCGCTTCCGCGAGGAGTACCATGCCACCGCCCTGCAGCCAGAGGCGGAGGCCATTCCCGCCCTCCGCCTCGCCGCCATCACCCGCACTGCCAACACCGCCGGCCGCACCGTGCTCTTCTCCGGCATCACCTTCGCAATCGCCAGCCTTGGGCTCCTCGTCTTCGAGCCACGGATCGTGCGAGCAATCGGTCTCGGAGCGATCACCGTCACAGTGATCGCGATTGTGTCTGCGCTGACGCTGATCCCCGCGCTTCTCGGGCTCGCAGGCGATCGGCTGGCCCGGCCAGGAGCCCTCACTCGCTTGCCCCTTGTCGGGCGCCGCATCGCACGCTTCGGTGACATTGCTCCCGCTGAGGGCCTGTTCTCCCGCCTCACCCGCCGAGTGCAGCGCCGCCCGGCCGTGGTGACCGTGCTCAGCGCGCTTATCCTGCTCGCGATGGCGAGCCCCGTACTTTCGCTGTCACTGGCCAACACCGCTTCAGATGCGATCCCGGCATCCGTCGAGCAGAAGGTGTTCGTGACGACGCTCAATGGCGAGTTTCCGGATGCCGCCAACCCCAGAGTCGCGCTCGTGACCGACACCGAGGCAGACGGGGCACAATGGGCATCCGACATCGAATCGATCCCCGGCGTCACGGGCGTGCGCACGACTGTCGAACGAGGAGACAGCTGGCGCACGATCGTGCAGGTTGAACCCGCCGAGGGCCTTAACGTGGTGCGTGACATCCGCGCAGATCGGCCCGACTTCCCGGCGCTCGTCACCGGAACGGATGCTCGAACTCTCGATTTCTCGCAAGCGCTGCTCGACCGCGCGCCGTGGGTAATCCTGATCGTTGCCTTCGGCACAGTGCTGCTGTTGTTCCTGATGACCGGCTCGCTCGTTGTGCCGATCAAGGCCTTGCTCGCGAGCGCGCTGTCTCTCGGCGCGTCGTTCGGCGTGCTCGTCTGGGGTTTCCAATGGGGCAACTTCGCGTCAATTATGGGATTCGACGCTTCCGAAGTGCTCGGCGTCGATGTGATCGTTGTGTTGCTTGTGCTGGTCTTCGGGTTCGGACTCGCGATGGACTACGAGATGTTCATCCTGTCGCGCATCAAAGAGTTCGTGGATGCCGGCGTTGACGGTCGCGAGGCGATCGCGCTCGGTCTGCAGCGCTCAGGACGCATCATCAGCTCGGCCGCTCTGATCATCGTGGTCGTGTTCGCGGGCTTCGCGACCGGCGACCTCATGGTGATCAAGCAGTTGGGCGTCGCACTCGCCGTCGCGGTGGCCTTGGATGCGACCCTCGTTCGAATGCTGCTGGTACCAGCATTCATGACGTGGCAGGAACCCATCATGTGGTGGGCGCCGCGCTGGATGAAGCGCCTGCACGCCCGGTTCGGCCTGAGCGACGCGGAGTAATTGACGTGCGAAGGTGTAACAGCAGTACCGTGTGACCTGTGCCGGTCACAACCGCCACATGAGATCCGCAGCAGAAAGGCAGCACATGGCTATCGCCATCGTCAATCCAGCAACCGGCATTACCGAGCGCGAGTACACCTCGCATACAGCGCACGAGGTCGAACAGCGCATTGCCGCTGCCGCATCCGCTTACCTCGCGCTGGCCGCGACGACGTTTGCACAGCGAGCCGAGTGGATGCGCGCCGCCGCGGACCTCATTGAAGCCGACGTCAACGAGGTGGCCGAGACCATGACCCGTGAGATGGGTAAGCCGATCGCTGCCGCTCGCGCTGAGGCGCTCAAGTGCGCGAAGGGGATGCGGTTCTACGCCGAGCACGCCGAGGCGTTTATGGCGGACGAACCACTCGACAACCCATCGAGCGTCGGTGCGACGCGCGCATGGGCGCGCTACGAGCCACTCGGCATCGTGCTCGCGGTCATGCCGTGGAACTTTCCGTTCTGGCAGGTCGTGCGCTTTGCCGCTCCAGCGCTGATGGCAGGCAACACTGGCCTCCTCAAGCACGCCTCGAACGTGCCGGGCTCGGCTATGTACTTGGACTCGCTGTTCACCCGCGGTGGGTTTCCGCAAGGATCGTTCTCGACACTGTTGATCGGCTCGTCCGAAGTCAAAGCCGTCATTGAAGACAGCCGCGTCGTGGCCGTGACCCTCACTGGCTCTGAGCCGGCCGGCCGTTCGGTCGGATCAATCGCCGCAGCGCAGGTCAAGAAGTCGGTGCTGGAGCTCGGCGGCTCTGACCCGTTCATCGTGATGCCAAGCGCAGATCTCGAAAAGGCAGTCTCAACCGCGGTGACTGCGAGGGTGCAGAACAACGGCCAGTCCTGCATCGCCGCCAAGCGCTTCATCGTGCACACCGACATCTACGAGGCGTTCACCGAGCGCTTCGTTGCGGCGATGGGGGCCATTGTGATGGGCGACCCACTCGATGAGGCGACCCAGGTCGGGCCGGTGGCGACGGCATCCGGTCGCGACGAATTGGTCGAACTGGTTGAGGATGCTCGGGGCAAGGGTGCCGCGGTACTGGTCGGCGGCACCGTTCCCCAGGGCCCCGGCTGGTTCTACCCCCCGACGGTCGTGGCGGGGCTGACCCCCAAGATGCGATTGTGGGCGGAGGAGACCTTCGGGCCGGTCGCCGGGCTGTATCGAGTGAACGACATCGACGAGGCCATCGCGGTCGCCAACGACACGAGCTTCGGCCTCAGCTCTGCCGCGTGGACGACCGATCAGGCGGAGCAAGACCGTTTCGCGCGAGAAGTCCAGGCTGGCGGCGTCTTCATCAACGGCATGACAATCTCGTACCCGGAGTTGCCGTTTGGCGGCATCAAGAACTCCGGCTACGGTCGCGAGCTCGCGGCTGAAGGCCTCCGCGAGTTCTGCAACCTCAAGACGGTGTGGGTGGGGTAGGGCTATTTCGCTGCGCGCATGGGGTTCGGCGGCTAGACGAGCATTCCGACCGGGTTCTCGATGTACTTGACGAACGCGGCTAGCCATTGGGCTGCGAGGGCTCCGTCGAGCACGCGGTGATCCGCAGACAGCGTGACGGTCATGACCGTGCCAACTTCGATGGCACCCTCCACGACGATCGCCTGCTGGCGAGCAAGGCCGACGGCGAGAATGGCCGATTGCGGCGGATTGATGATCGCGGAGAATTCGGTCACACCGAACATGCCCAGGTTGGAGACTGCGAAGCTGCCGCCCTCGAGTTCGTGCTGCTTCAGGCGGCCCGCGCGAGCGCGCTCGGCCAGATCGGCGACGGTGCGGGCAATCTCGGTGAGGCTCAGGCGTTCCACGGAGCGCAGTACCGGGGTGACGAGTCCCCCGTCAATGGCCACGGCAACCGACATGTCGACGGTCGAGTACCGGGTGATCGCTGTCTCACCCCATGTCGCGTTCGCTTCAGGCACGTCCAGAAATGCAGCCGCTGAAGCCTTGAGCACGAAGTCGTTGAGCGACACTTTGACCGAAGCGGCCTCGTTGACGTCCCGGCGTAACGCGATCAGACGATCGACGCGGCAGTCGGCGACGAGGTAGAAATGCGGAACCGTCGACTTGCTCTCAGTGAGTCGCCGGGCTATGGCCCGTCGCATGCCCGTGTGGGGCACCTCGGTGTGCCCGACTGTGGGCGCCGAGACCGGGCTGTCGGCTGCGCTGGATGCGACCGGCCCCGCGGCCGCGCTCAACCCTTCGATGTCGCGTCTGACGATGCGGCCGCCGGGGCCGCTGCCTGCGACAGCAGAGAGGTCCAGCGCGCGCTCGCGCGCGAGCCGTCGAACGAGAGGGCTGATGAATTGACGAGACGCGTCGGGCGCAGCATCGGGCACGGGCGCAGCATGGGGCACGGGCGCGAGCGCAGCGGCAGCGACCGGTGTGGCTGCGGGCACTCGCGCTGTGGCATCCGGAGCGGGGGTCGGGGACGGCTTGGCAGGTGGCAAGTCGACGCTCTCGCCTACGGTGCCGACGACCGCTATCGGGTCGCCAACCTTGACGGACTGCCCTTCTGCGACGAGCAGTTGCAGC
>CAZCOC010000075.1:0-7110 GCA_964500075.1 uncultured Salinibacterium sp. | reverse complement strand
GCGGTTCGGGCTGGAGATTGTGACCGACGAGCGCGTGATCGAACCGCACAACTGGTTCGAGGGCAAGCGAATGAACGAAGCTGTTCGCTACCCGGCAGCGTGGGTGCAGTTGCGCAATCCGCTCAAGCCGAGCTGGGGCGAAGCGTATCGAAGCGTTGAGGCGCGCATGCTCGCGGCGGTTGAGTCCACGTGGAGCGAGACTGAAGGCGGCGAAGCGGTCATCGTCAGCCACCAAATGCCGATCGTTATGGTGGCCCGCTCTGTCATGGGCATGGGGCTTCCCCACGACCCCCGCAAACGCCGCTGCTCGCTTTCGAGCATCACCACCGTTCGGCGCGATGGCGACCGCTTTATCGAGGTTGACTATCAGGAACCCGCGAGAGCATTGCTTGCGCAAGCCAGTGATTTTGGAGCAGTGTGAAGCGAGTGAGCATCGCGGCCGGGGCGGTCGTCCTCCTGCTTGCGCTCGCTGGCTGCGCGAGTGACCCGCTCGCTGAGCAGTATGCAGACGGTTCGGGCCAGGGCTACGTGTCGGGCGACGGCGCGTACATCGAATTGCCACCAGCTGAGCGCACCCGCACGATTGAGTTCGCAGGAACCGACGAGCTCGGACGGTCGGTATCCAGCGCTCAGTTCTCTGGCGAGGTCTACGTCGTCAACTTCTGGTACGCGGGGTGTCCGCCGTGTCGCGTCGAAGCCCCCGACCTAAAGGCGCTGAGCGAGGAGTACCGTGAGGTGCCGTTCTTGGGCGTCAACATTCGCGATTCGAGCGATCTGGCGCTGACCTTTGCGCGCGAGTTCGAGATCGGGTACCCCTCGATTCTCGACGCAAGCACGGCATCCGTTCAGTTGGCCTTCAGTGGCCTTGTTGCACCGGATGCCGTACCAACCACGCTTGTGATGGATCGTGACGGTCGCGTGGCGGGTCGGATCAGCGGGCTCATCCGCGAGCCGGGCATTCTCGCGGCGATGATCGACACCGTTCTTGCCGAGGCCCGCCGATGATCGACACCGTTCTCGCCGAGGCCCGCCGATGATCGACCCCATCGGGGAGTTGGTCTTCAGCGGAAACCTGCTCCTTGCGCTTCCCGTCGCCCTGCTTGCCGGAGTCGTGTCGTTTGCATCGCCCTGCGTCTTGCCGCTCGTGCCCGGCTACCTCGGATATGTCGGCGGATTCACGAGCGAGGCTGAGCGCGGTGGGCGGGGCCGACTCCTCTTGGGAGTCGCGCTGTTCGTGCTCGGCTTCAGCGTGGTGTTCGTGAGTTTCGGAATCCTCTTCGGTACCGCCGGTCTGCTGCTGCGCCCGTGGGAAGATCTCATTACGCGCATTGCCGGACTCGTCGTGATTCTGATGGGCTTGGTTTTCGTCGGCCAGGTCACCTTCATGCAGCGCACGATCAAGCCAGAGTGGCGGGTCGCGACCGGGCTGGCCGGAGCCCCGGTGCTCGGCATCGTCTTTGCTCTGGGCTGGACCCCATGCCTCGGCCCGACACTTGTGGCGGTCACGAGTCTCGCACTCGACGGTGGAGACCCGGTTCGCGGCGGCATCCTTGGGTTGGCGTACAGCATCGGCCTGGGCATCCCTTTTCTACTCATTGCGCTCGGGCTTGGCTGGGTGGCTGGTTCCGTCGATTGGATGCGCCGCAACATCCGAACCATCAACATCGTTGGCGGAGCGCTGCTGATTCTGATTGGCGTGCTCATGGTCACCGGAGTATGGCAAGCCATGACCTTGAGCATGCAGGCGGTGATTCGTGGATTTGTCCCGGCCCTCTGATCACATTGACTCGGCAGACCCCCAAGCGATCGTGCAGCCCACCCTGGGGGTCGTCGGTTACCTCCGGTTCTTCTGGCGGCAACTGACGAGTATGCGCACGGCGCTGTTCCTGTTATTGCTGCTCGCGATTGCCGCAATTCCCGGTTCGCTCGTGCCGCAAGTGAGCTCTGACCCGAACGGTGTAATCCAGTACCGGCAGAACAGTCCGGGGGTTGCGGCGGTACTCGATGCCCTGCAGGTGTTCACGACGTACACCTCGGTGTGGTTCTCGGCGATCTATCTGCTGCTGTTTGTTTCGCTCATCGGTTGCGTCATCCCGCGGGCAAAGCACCATTTTGATGCGTTGCGCGCACGTCCGCCGCGCACACCGGCTCGACTTTCGAGGCTCGAGGGTTTTACAACTCGCAAGTCTTCTGCCGACGCGGCCGCGATCGTCGAATCGGCACAGCTGTTGTTGCGGAGGGAGGGCTACCGAACGGAGCTGTATTCCTCGGCGGGACTAGCGCCGGATGGGAGCGTGGCGACTCCAGCGGCAGCGACTCAAGCGGCAGCGACTCAAGCGGCGGCGCCTCAAGCGGCGGCGCCGGATTCGGTGAGCGCGGAACGCGGCTATGCCCGCGAAACCGGCAACCTCGTGTTCCACGCTGCGCTCATTGGCGTGCTCGTCGCGGTAGGCATCGGCGGCGGGTTCGGGTACTCGGGGCAGCGCGTGATCGTGGAAGGGGAAGCATTCTCGAACAGTCTGGCCAATTACGACTCGTTCAACCCCGGTCGATTCTTCGCACCCTCGGCGCTCGAGCCGTACTCGATTGCGCTGGACAGTTTCGAGCCGGTCTACGAGCAAGCGAATCTGAGCGCGCTCGGCCAAGCGGTGGATTACACCGCCGCGGTGACGACAACGACGCAAGGCACAGCACCGCAAGCCGCCCAGATCAAGGTCAACGAACCCCTCAGCATCGGGCAAATGCAGGTCTATCTCCTCGGCAATGGCTACGCCCCGGTCGTCACGGTGCGAGACCCGAGCGGCACCGTCGTGTTCTCGCAGCCGACCGCATGTCTTCCGCAAGATGGCAACCTCACGAGCATTTGCATCATCAAGGTGCCAGATGGTCTGGACGAGCAGATCGGAATGCGCGGCTTCCTGTACCCGACGGCTGTGACGCTTGCGACTGGTGCCTTGACCTCGAACTTTCCCGACTTGCTCAATCCGACGCTCACCCTCGAGGTATACACCGGCGATCTCGGGCTGGACGACGGAACGGCCTCAAGCGCCTACGTCATCAATACCGACTCCCTCACCCAGATCGCGGGGCGAGAAGCGGATGCCGCAACCCTGGCACTCACGATCGGTGACAGCATCGAGCTGCCGAATGGTCTTGGCAGCGTCGAGCTCAGCGCGATCCCGCGCTTCGTATCGCTCGATGTTCACCACGACCCGAGCCAGCTGTGGGTGCTCATCTTTTCGGCGCTCGTTGTGGCTGGGCTGCTGACGAGCCTGTTCATTCCGAGGCGACGCGTGTGGGTCAAGGTGGTGTCGAACGAAGACGGAACCAACACCGTCGAGTACGCGGGGCTCGCGAGGGGCGAAGATCCCGGCTTGGAGGCGGCGGTCGCCGCAATCGCTGACAAGCACTCTCAGGACGAGCCAATTAGGCTGCACTCGTGACCGAAACGCTCGTCTCATACTCGCTGGTCGCCGTCTACTCGGCAATGGGCATCTACACGCTCGCCTTCGTGCTGTTCGCCGTCGATCTGGCTCGCCGATCTGCAACGAGCCCGGCTGGTCGCCCCGCTGCAACCGCGGAGGCGCACGCGTCCGCGAGCGGGACGACGAGTGGGACCACGAGCGGCACGGCGAGCGGCACGACGCGCGTGCTTGAACGAGCGTCGGATGCCGCGGCATTCGTGTCCCACAAGGGGCCGCGCTACCTGCGTGCCGCTATGGGACTCATGGTCTTAGCGTGGCTGCTGCACGTCGCGGCGGTGGTCCTCCGCGGAGTTGCTGCTGGCCGTGTGCCCTGGGCAAACATGTTCGAGTTCGCGCTGACTGCGACCGCGATTATCGTCGGAGTGTTCCTCGCTACCCAGTTCTGGCAGGACCTGCGCTTTCTCGGGGTCTTTATCTCTGGCTTCACTCTGGTTGCGCTTGGGGTCGGCACGACCAACTTCTACGTTGATGTGGTGCCGCTGCCGCCCGCCCTGCAGTCGGTGTGGCTCGTCATTCACGTCTTCGTTGCAACCCTCGGCACCGGCTTCTTCGCGCTCGGCGCCGGCCTGTCGATCGCGCAGTTGCTCAAGGCACGGCGCGATGCCGGGGGCCTGCAACGTCTTGGTTTCCTCGACACGCTTCCGTCAGCTGAGAAGCTCGAGAACAGCGCCTATCGGCTCACCGTGATCGGCTTCGTCTTCTGGACCTTCACCCTCATCGCCGGAGCCATTTGGGCCGAGCGCGCGTGGGGGCGCTACTGGGGTTGGGACACCAAAGAGGTCTGGACCTTCATCATCTGGACGCTCTTCGCCGGCTACATCCACGCCAGAGCAACCCGGGGATGGCGCGGCTCGCGCAGCGCATGGCTGGCCATCATCGGGTTCAGCGCTGTGGTCTTCAACTTCACGATCGTGAACCTCTTCTTCAAGGGGTTGCACGCCTACAGCGGCCTCTAGACCGACTCGCTCAGCTCGCGGGAACCAATTGCACCGGAACCCGTCCGAATCCGTTGTCAAACTGCACGAGCGGCCCAACCGGCGTGCACTCGTACTCGCCGCCGCCGATCGGCGCCGTCGTAATGCCCGAACCGAAGAGTGCTGTCGCATCCTGAGTCACACCGCCGATTGTGTAGGTGTACTCAACATCTACGGTCTCGCTACTGGTCACGACAGTTCCGGTATCTGCCGTGTAGCTGCCGGTGATGGAACCGTTCAGGGCCGCGATCCCCTCGGTGCCTGGAAGACCGATCGTGAGAACCATGTCTGGGGTGTACTCGAACTGGGCTCCGTCCATGCTCAAGCCGGTGTCACCGTCGACGGTGAACGCGACCCCGCTTCCGGATGCCTCAGTCACCGAGTCATAGAAGCCCTGAAGTTCGGCTTGCGAGATGTACCAATCGCCGATCAGGCATCCGGGCGCCTCGAGGCTGAGCGCAGCATCCCCCGGTGCGGTCTGCGCCGGACTGGGTGCGGCCGAGGTCTCGCCACTCGGCGCCGACGCGGGTGTACAGGCAGCGAGCCCGAGTAGTGTGAGGCTCGCAATCGCGACACTCGCGGCACTCGCGACAAGGCTGGGATTGTAGGGCATCGGGATTCCTTTGTTCGGTGGAGCCTGTGGTGCAGCGTTCTCACTCTACGGAATTACTCACTTGACCCCGATGGTAACGAATCCAGAAGCTGGTAGCAGCGGGCGAGTCGCGACATCCACCAAGCTGCGCGGTCCGGTGAGGCGGCGTGCGCGTCGAGCAGAGCTTCGTCGGGTCTGACGCGCCGAGCTGCAAGGTGACCGTCCACTGCCAGAAGCGGTTCTCGCGTGACGTCCGCACCGAGAAGAGCCGCCGTGCCAAGACCGCAGTCGTAGGCCAGCTCAGGCAACGCCGCGGCGAGGTACAGGCCCATCGAAATTCCGACGGAACTGTCGAGGGCACTCGAGACAACAACCGGTACCTCAGCGGATTCCGCAAGCTCGAGGGTGCGCCGAATGCCGCCGAGCGGGGCAGCCTTCACGATCAGCAGGTCCGCGGCACCGGCCCGCACGACGGCAACAGGATCCTCGGCCTTGCGCACGCTCTCGTCTGCCGCGATCGGCACGTCCATGTACGCGATCCGCGCCCGCAATTGAGCCAACTCTGCGACGGTGGCACAAGGTTGCTCAACATACTCGAGGTCGTACTCGGCAAGCGCGTGGATCGCGCGTTCGGCTGCATCGACCGACCACGCTCCATTGGCATCGATGCGGATGCGACCCTCGGCACCCAACACTTGCCGCGCTTCGGAAACGCGCGCCGCGTCATCGGCAAGTGTCTGCCCTAGCTCTGCGACCTTGATCTTGACGGTACGGCATCCGGGAAATAGCGCAAGTACCGCAGCCACCTCCGAAGCGGGAACTGCTGGCAGGGAGGCGTTGATGCCAATCGTCGCTCGGCGCAATACGGGAGTCACCTTCCAGCCGAAGTCGATCGCCGCCGCCAGCCAGACGCATGCCTCGGCATCGCCGTACTCGAGGAACGGCGAGAACTCGGTCCAGCCTTCTGGTCCATCGAAGAGCATGATCTCGCGCTCGGTGATGCCGCGAAAGCGCATTGTGAGCGGGAGCGAAACGACGCGAGCGCTCTGGGTGAGTTCCGCAAGGCTGGGGGGCATGGCTCCAGTCTGGCAAAGCAGCCGTCGGCTAGGGTGATTTCGTGTCGAACCAGTCGTGGGGAGCCGAGTCGCAGGACGATCGTGCCGCCGATCCAGGACAAGCCGAGACTGCCGAAACCGAGCTGCTCGAAGCAGAGCTTGACGAAGCAGAGCTTGTGGAAGCAGAGCTTGTGGAAGCAGAGCTTGTGGAAGCAGAGCCGGTCGAAACGATCATCGACGTCGAGGTGCTCGACGCCGAGGTGTTCGAGGACATCCAGCCTGGCGAGATCGTTCCGGCACGAAGTCCGGCGCTCGGTGCAGCGGCTCTCGGGCTCGCCGCAGTAGCCGCGATTGCGCACGTAATCGCGGTCGTGGTCGCCTCGGCCAACGATTTCGATCTCGGAACCACGCTCGCCTACATGGCCATCGGGATCTCGGTGGTCGCCGTGGTGCTTGGAGCTCTCGCCGTGATTCTCGATCGGGGTCGACGGCTGGGTGTGGCATCCGTCGCGCTCGGTCTGGTCGCAAACCCGTACATTCTCTTGCTGCTCTTGCAACTGGTTGGTGGCTTGGGGTCGGCCTGAGCAATCGCAGGTGACCTCAGTAGGCTGGCGGGATGGCCTCCTCCGACGTGGAACACCCTGTTTCAGCACTGTTTGATGTGAACCTCTGGCGCGATGTGCCCGGCTTCGAAGACCTCGCCGATCTGACCTATCACCTCGATGGCACGGGTCGGGTCGCGCGCATCGCGTTCGATCGGCCAGAGGTGCGAAACGCGTTCCGTCCGCAGACGGTGGACGAGCTGTACCGTGCGCTCGACGATGCTCGCCAGAACCCGAAGGTTGGCGTCGTGCTTCTGACCGGCAACGGGCCGAGCGAGAAGGATGGCGGTTGGGCGTTCTGCTCTGGCGGCGACCAGCGCATTCGAGGGCGCGACGGCTACCAGTATTCGGCAGAGCCCACTGCAGGTTCCGAAGGCACTGCAGGTTCCGTGGGCACTGCAG
>CAZCOC010000074.1:0-7112 GCA_964500075.1 uncultured Salinibacterium sp. | reverse complement strand
CCAGCGGGTACGCACAATCCGATCACGTCGACGTCGCCGAGCGTTGATTGCACGATGTCGTTGAGCCGCTCACCGAGAAGGGTGCGCGGCCGATGCATTCCGGGCGTGTCAACGATGACAAGCTGGCCGTCTGCGCGATGCACGATTCCGCGAATGGCGCGCCTCGTGGTCTGCGGTTTCGAGGATGTAATCGCCACCTTCTCGCCGACGAGGGCGTTCGTCAGCGTCGATTTTCCGACGTTCGGACGGCCGACGAATGACACGAACCCGGCCCGGAAACTCTCGCTCATTCAGCGCTCTTCTCGATGTTGGCGAATGCAGATTGCACATCGATCAATGCCTGATCGCGTTCAACGAGGACGGTACTCAAGTGCTTTCTGCGGCCCTCGGTGCGCTCGGCCTCGAGGAGGAGCCCCGAGTATTCTGCAAGAGAGCCGACCACCGGGAGGCGCCCGAGCACCTTCGTCAACAGCCCACCGACCGAGTCGACCTCGTCATCTTCCAACTCGATCCCAAAGATGTCGCCAAGCTCGTCGATCGACAGCCGAGCGCTCACTCGATACTTTCCATTGCCAAGGTCTTCGATCTCCGGCACCTCGCGGTCATATTCGTCCGCAATGTCTCCGACAAGTTCTTCGATGAGGTCCTCGAGTGTGACGAGCCCAGCAATTCCGCCGTACTCGTCGACCACCATCGCGAGATGGTTCGATTCGAGCTGCATTTGCCGCAAGAGGGCATCCGCCTTCTTGGATTCCGGAACAAAGAGCGCAGCCCTCGCGAGTTGCTCGGTTGTGAGCGTGTCGGCATCGAGCGTCTGCTCGTACGCGATGCGCGCGACATCCCGCAGGTACAGAATGCCGAGCACCTCGTCGATGTCTTCGCCGATGACCGGCACGCGGGACACCCCGCGACCGAGGAACAGCCCCATGGCCTCAACCATCGTCGCGCCGCCGTCGATCGTAACCATGTCGGTGCGCGGGACCATGACCTCGCGCACAACCGTGTCGCTGAACTCAAAAATCGAGTGAATCAGCTCGCGATCAACTTCTTCGAGAACGTCGAGCTCGGTGGCTTCGTCGACCATGCTGAGCAGTTGCTCCTCACTCGCAAAGGTCGCGGTGCGCGGACGGCCGGGAGTTACACGATTGCCGAGCGCAACGAGCGCATCGGCGATTGGCCCGAGCAACACGCGAATGGCTCGAACGGTGCGCGCCGAGAACCGCATGACCGCCCGCGCGTGCACTCGTCCAACGCTGCGTGGGCTTGATCCGACAAGCACAAAGGATGCCGCGGTCATGATGAGTGCGCTGCACAGCAGCACCCACCACCACTCTGCAAATATGGATACGAAAACGAGGGTGACGAGAACGGCGGCGGTCGTCTCGACCACGATGCGCATGAAGTTCAGCGCGTTGATATGGGCACCGGGATCGTTGGAGATCGCAAGGAGCGAGCGACTCGCCCGACTCTTCGAAGCGAGGTCGACGAGCTCCGTGCGGCCGAGGACGGTCAGCGCAGAGTCCGCGGCCGCGAGGAGCCCGCCGAAGACAACCAGAATGACCGCTGCCGTAACGAAGATTGGAATGAGCATGGACTCAGCGCCGTCGTTCCGCCAGCGCGAAGCCGACCAGAATGTCGCGCTGGATGCCGAACATCTCTTTCTCGTCGTCCGGCTCGGCGTGATCGAAGCCAAGCAAATGAAGCAGGCCGTGGGTTACCAGCAGCAGCATTTCCTCGAGCGCGCTGTGCCCGGCGGTCTCGGCCTGAGCAATCGCCACCTGCGGGCACACCACGATATCGCCGAGCAATCCGGGCGGGGTGAGGTGCTCTTCGCTGCCGGGTCGCAACTCGTCCATCGGGAAACTGAGAACGTCGGTCGGTCCGGGTTCGTCCATCCATTGCACGTGCAGTTGCTCCATGGCCGCTTCATCGACGAATACAATCGCCAACTCTGCGTCGGGATGGACGTGCATTTGATCGAGCGCGTAGACGGCAAGGCGCTGAATCGCGACTTCGTCGACAGTAACAGCTGATTCGTTATTGATCTCGATGCTCACGAACGTCCGAACCTTCCCGCTTGGTTCGTACCCCGGTCATCCGTCCGATTGTTGATTCGCGCTTCTTCCCGCTCGAATCGCTCACGCTGCCGTTCTTCATCGAAGCGCGTGTACGCGTCCACGATCTGGCCGACGAGGTTGTGACGCACGACATCTGCGCTCGTGAGCCGAGCGAAATGGATGTCGTCGATCGAGTCGAGTACTCGCGTCACGAGTTGCAATCCGCTCGCCCCTGCGGGGAGGTCGACCTGCGTGATGTCTCCCGTCACGACCATCTTCGAACCGAACCCAAGCCGGGTAAGGAACATCTTCATCTGCTCGGGCGTGGTGTTTTGCGCTTCGTCGAGCACGATGAATGAGTTGTTGAGGGTGCGACCGCGCATGTACGCGAGGGGGGCTACTTCGACGGTTCCAGCCGCGAGCAGCTTCGGCACCAGTTCCGGATCCATCATCTCGTTGAGCGCGTCATAGAGCGGCCGCAGGTAGGGGTCGATCTTGTCACTCAGTGAGCCGGGCAGAAAGCCAAGGCGTTCTCCCGCTTCGATCGCCGGGCGGCTCAGAATGATGCGGTCGACTTCTTTTCGCTGCAGAGCCTGGACAGCTTTTGCCATGGCGAGGTATGTCTTACCGGTTCCGGCTGGCCCGATACCAAACACAATTGTGTTCAGGTCGATCGCATCGACGTACTCTTTCTGGCCGAGCGTTTTCGGGCGCACGCTCTTGCCGCGCGAGGTCAGGATCGCCTGGCTCAGCAGTTCTGCCGGGCTTCCTGAACGAGAATCGATGATTCGTGCCGATGACGTGACCTCAATCGGCCCGAGCTCGCGCCCGTCGCGCACCATGAGCACGAGTTCGTCGAGGAGTGTTGCGGCAGACGTGACCGCCGACGCCGGCCCGCTGATCGTGATGCGATTGCCTCGAACGAGAACATCGACGGTCGGGTACTGCCCTTCGATGACCGTCAAGAAGCGATCCTGCGGACCGAGCAATCGCACCATTGCGACGCCGTCGACCTCGATCTCGACAGTGTGCAATTCCTCGTTCGAGGACGGCGTTTCGCTAATCCGCAAGGCTTCCTTCCGTCAAACTCTCTGTTGTGGATGACCCGAGCACGTGAGCATGCACGTGGAAGACCGTTTGCCCGGCTCGCGCCCCGGTATTGAATACGAGTCGGAATTCACCGCCGCAGTGATCGTCGGCGATGAGCTGCGCAGTTGCCGCGATGGTTGCTAAAAGCGCAGGGTCTCCAGCCGCCAACTCGGTGACATTTCGGTATGCCTCGGTCTTCGGCACGATCAGAATGTGCACTGGCGCCCTTGGTGCGATGTCCCGGAAGGCGATGACTTGGTCACTCTCGTACACGATGTCGGCCGGAATCTCGCGCGCAATGATGCGCGAGAAGATGCTCGGAGTGGGGTTCGACATGTCTCAAGCCTAAGCTCCGGCACGCCAGCGACCGAGCCTGAGGTTCAGGACGGCAATCGCTGCCGGTCCAGCGGTCGAGGTTCTCAGCACTTCTGGACCGAGCCGAACAGTGCTCGAGCCCGCCGCGGTAAGGACCTCGAGTTCGTGGTCCGCGACGCCACCCTCTGGCCCGACCAATACCACGACGTCGCGATCGTCAAGCTCGAGCTCCGCGATGCTCACTGCGGCGGTTGGGTTCAGAACAACGAGGTGACTTGCTGGTGACAGCTTCGCGAGTTGCTTCGTCGTTGCGAGGTCGAGTACGTCGGGAAGCCACGCGCGCAATGATTGCTTTGCCGCCTCGCGGACGACTGCCATCCACCGATCTCGCCCTTTGGCAACTTTTGCACCCTCCCACCGCGAGATACTTCGCGTTGCCGCCCACGGGATCACGCCATCGACGCCGAGTTCGGTTGCCGCTTGCACCGCGAGCTCATCGCGGTCGCCCTTTGCCAGCGCTTGCGCGAGAAAGATCGCCGGATGCGCGCGATCAGTCGTTTCCACCGCTTCAACCTGGACCTCGAGCCGGGTGTGCTCTGCGACGACAACTATTCCGGTTGCAACGAGACCAGCGCCGTTACCGATCGAGATGTGCTCGCCTGCCGCAAGGCGCGACACGGTAACCGCGTGGCGGGCTTCTGCGCCCTCAAGAATCAGAAGCTGGCCCAGTTCGGCAGAACCGAGCTGCTCGTCAATATAGCGGTGCGCCACTAGCCGCCCATGAAGCGCTCGCGAAGCTTCGTGAAGAGGCCCTGCTGGAAGTGCGAGAAGTGCGGAGCCTCGATCTTTCGTGATGAAGCAAGCTGCTTGATCAACTGCTGCTCCTTGGAGTTCAACTTCGTCGGCGTGAGCACTTGCACGCCGATTCGAAGATCGCCTCTGCCGGTACCGCGCAAGTGTGTGATGCCGCGATCCTTTATCATGAGCACCTCGGCACTCTGCGTTCCCGGCTTGATCTCGATGGCGATGTCGCCGTCTAGGCCCTTGAGCGTCACGGTAGTGCCGAGCACGGCATCCGTCATCTGAACTTCAATTGTCGCAAGAAGGTCATCCCCGTTGCGACTGAAGGTCTCGTGGTGGCGCACCTTCATCTCTAGGAATAGGTCGCCAGCGGGTCCGCCAGCCGGGCCGACCTCACCCTGGCCAGGCATTTGCAGCCGAAGTCCCGTGTCGACGCCAGCCGGGATGTCGACAGGAATCACCCGTGCTGCACGCACGCGCCCCTGACCGGCGCAACTCACGCACGGAGTCACGATCGTGGTGCCGTAGCCGCGACAAGTACCGCAGGGGTTCGAGGTCATCACGTTACCGAGCAGACTGCGCATGGTTCGCTGAATCTGGCCGGTGCCATTACAGATGTCGCAAGTCTTGGGGAATGTGCCCGGCGCACAGCACGAGCCAGCGCAGGTGTTACAAAGAATCGCGGTGTTGACCTCGACGTCGCGTTTGGTGCCAAAGATCACCTCGCTCAGCTCAACCTCGATGCGAACGAGTCCATCCTGGCCGCGTTCGCGCCTGGAGCGCGGCCCTGTTGTGCGCGCACCTCCCCCGAAGAATGTCTCGAAAATGTCACCAAACCCGGTGAAGCCAGCGCCGGAGAAGCCGGTCTGTGCACCGAGATCGTATTGCTGGCGTTCGCGTGGATCACTCAGCACGTCGTATGCGTGGGTGACGAGTTTAAAACGTTCTGCAGCATCCGCGCTCGGGTTGACGTCGGGATGAAGCTCGCGAGCGAGTCGGCGATATGCCTTCTTGATGTCTTCTGCCGCGGCGCTCCGGTCGACACCGAGCACCTCATAATGATCTGCCACGCGCTGTGCTAATCCTCACCGAGCAGTCTTGACAGGTAGCGCGC
Source organism: uncultured Salinibacterium sp. (assembly GCA_964500075.1). GTDB lineage: Bacteria > Actinomycetota > Actinomycetes > Actinomycetales > Microbacteriaceae > Rhodoglobus. Next base: position 1,736 of record CAZCOC010000074.1, on the reverse strand, counting down.
TACCGCCCGGACTGCTGCCATGTTGTTTGGGTAATCCATGCGAATGGGGCCAAGCACACCCAGTCGCGCAATACTCCCACCGCTCGCTGAGTACCCGCTCGTCAACACGGCAGTCTCTCCGAGAGCGAAATTCTCGTTCTCCCGCCCGATGCGGGCTGAAACGTCGCGGAGGTCGACATCCATTTCGGCGAACAGCCGAAGGAGCGTTACCTGTTCCTCGATGGCCTCGAGCACGGGAAAAATACTGCCGCTAAAGTCTTCTTCTGTCCGCGCGAGGTTGGCTGTTCCTGCCATGAGCAACTTGTCGTGCCGGTTGGCAAGCACTTGCTCAGCGAGAGCGGATGTGACGGCAGCAATCATCGGCTGCCTAGACGGCGCGAATTGGTTCGGGAGTTCGGCAAGCCGAGCTGCGGCATCCTGAAGATTGAGCCCGCCGAGGGTGTTGTTGAGCCGACTGCGAAGCTCGGTCAAAAACTCCTCGTCAAGCTCGGTACTGATGTCGATGAGTCGCTGCTCAACTCCTCCCGAATCGGTGATGAGCACGGTCATGAGCTTGGTCGAACTGAGCTGGACAAGCTCGACGTGGCGAATTCTTGATACCGCGCGCGATGGATACTGCACGAGGGCCACTTGATGGGTGAGCTGCGAAAGCAGTCGTACCGTGCGCATGAGCACATCGTCAAGATCGACTGACTCTCCGAGGAAGGCTTCGATAGCCTGTCGCTGGGCTGAAGTGAGCGGACGCAGATCGGCCAGTTGGTCGACAAAGACGCGATATCCCTTATCTGTTGGCACCCGCCCAGAAGAGGTGTGCGGGGCGACGATAAGTTCTTCGTCTTCGAGAAGGGCCATGTCGTTGCGGATTGTGGCGGCCGACACTCCGAACGAGTGGCGTTCAACGATTGACTTCGATCCGACGGGCTCTCGAGAGGCGACATAGTCCTGCACGATGACTCGAAGCACTTCAAGTCCTCGTTCTGAGACCATCTCAACACCACCCCTCACGACTGGCACTCGATCAAACTGACTGCCAATCGTACCGCGCCACGCCGGGCGCAAGCCGTTGCACGCACCGTCGCATAGGCACTACCTTGTGACTGTGCTTGCGCTAGCCCCACACCCGGAGCGTCGGCGGGCACGAGTGTGATCCTCCCCAACAGCGGGAAACCCCGCCGTTCATTTGAAAGGCACTGACTATGACAGACGCAACCCCGCAGCCAGCCGCTCCCCAGCCGGCCGCCCCGCTGACGCCAGCAGAAGACAAGCAGTGGGCCTCGTTCGCCCACTTTGGAGGCGTGCTCGGCATCCTGCCAGCCCTCATCATCTTCCTGATCTTCAAGGACCGCGGTGCCCTCACCAAGCAAGAGTCGAAGGAAGCCCTGAACTGGCAGATCACGTTCTTGATCGGCTTCATCGCAATCAACATCGTCGTCTCGATTTTCACGGCAATTCTCATCTTCACCGACGCATTCGCTGTCATCAGCATCCTCGGATTCCTTCCGATGCTGCTCTGGGTCCTCAATGCGGTGCTCTCGATCATCGGTGGTGTCAAGGTCAACGGCGGCGGCGCATACCGCTACCCGTTCGCCATTCGCCTCATCAAGTAAGTGACTGAACGAGAAGTCATCTGACGAAACGCGGGTGAACCCGGGAGCGCAACTCCCGGGTTCACTGCTTTAATGGCGGCATGTCCGAATCAACCCCGCCCCCTGCCCAGCCGTACCAGACGGTCCAGC
>CAZCOC010000073.1:0-7158 GCA_964500075.1 uncultured Salinibacterium sp. | reverse complement strand
TGACGCCGTCGATGACGCCGTCGATGACGCTGACACCGCAGACACCGCTGATACGGCTGATACCGCTGATACCGGTGGCAGCTCGGATGCCGGTGACACCTCTGACACCGGTGACACCTCAGCAGACGCAGATAAGGCCTAGCTTTGCTCGCTCCCGCCCTCGAACACCTCGTCAAGGGGATTGTCGATCATCCCGAAGACGTGCGCGTCTCTGAGAAGAGTTCGCAGCGCGGCGACGTGCTCGAGGTGCGCGTGCACCCCGACGACCTTGGACGTGTGATCGGCCGAGCCGGTCGCACTGCCAAGGCATTGCGCACCTTGATCACGGCGCTCGCCGACGGGCGCCGGGTGCGTGTCGACGTCGTCGACACCGATCACTAGACGGTGGCCGACACGCGCGCAGCCCAGCCAAGTGACACCCAGTTGCGGGTTGGGCGGCTGACGAAAGCGCACGGCCTCAAGGGCGCGATCAAGATCGAGCTCTACACGGATGTGCCGGAGCGCCGGTTCGTGCCGGGCGCAACGTTTGCCCTACAAGTACCGGACACGTCACAGTGGTTCGGCAAGAAGCTCGAGCTCATCGAGCTCAAGTGGTACAACTCGCATCCTGTAGCCTTCTTCGCCGGCGTGACCGAGCGCACTGCAGCCGAGTCGCTCGTCAAGGCAATTCTGTGGATCGAACATGACATGGATGCCCCGTCCGATGAAGAAGATGCATGGTTTGACCACCAACTAGTCGGCCTGCGTGTACTCCGCGACGGTGTCCAGATCGGCATCGTGAGCCAGGTCGACCATTTGCCGGCGCAAGATCTGCTGACCGTTGCCACGCCGTCCGGAGACGTCCTCGTGCCCTTTGTCAAGGCGATCGTGACAGCGGTCGATATCGACGGCGGCACGATGGCGATGACCCCGCCGCTCGGCCTCTTCGAAGAGCTTGCCGACGAAGAGCCCAATCGCGCCACCTCCACCACCGCCACCCCCGCCCCGACCCCCACCGTTCCGGAGGACGGCGCGCCATAGTGGATGATGGCCCGAACCACGAGCTCAATCAATTGCCACTCGTCCATGACCTGCTGATAGCTCAACAGAATGACGATGTATCCGTGTCGCAGTAGCGCCAAGTCCCGCGTTCGATCGCGGTGGAAAGCGTCAGGCCCGTCGTGCCACTTGCGTCCGTCAGTCTCGACGACGAGTCGATCACCAACGACGAGATCGAGGCGCCCCACCCCGTCGATCATCATCTGGCTTTGGATGCGCACGCCGAGCATCGATAGACGCAGTCTGCACAGCGTCTCGAAGCCCGATTCACTGGAAGCGTCAGTCAACGTCGTCGAGAACCGAGGCGAACCGAGGCGGGAGGGCAGCAACTATGCGAGTAAGTTGTGCCATTGACAGCACCCCCTTGTTGAGTGCTGAGTCGATGATCGCCAGAGCGTCCTCCCGCTGTGAGCACAAGAGCACCTCACGAACGAGGGCGGGAACTGGTTCAACGATGGGTGCCCCAAGGCGCCACGGGGTCGACTGCTAATGTTCGATCGCGTCGCCAGCGTCGCCGAAGGTGCGGCCGGCGTGCCTCGGGCGCGCAAGGTGGAAGTCGGTGCCCTCCGGAGTCCACAGCTCATGGTGCCTCGCAGTCGAGACACAGGCGGGGCGGCCGCCCAACTCGGCGGCTCGCACCAGATCGGGCGAAGCATCCGCAAGTCTGACCCAGCCTTTGCGGATGCGGAGAAGTTCGCCGCGCGCTACGGCATTCCTGATGGTCGACTCGCGTGCGCCGACTCGCCGGTGGGGGACGACACGCCGCACGGCTGCAGCGGTGCGCCACATATACGGCGCGCCATCCTCCGCAACCGTTGCACAGCGGCAGGGCACAGCGGGCGGCGCGCGGCGGGCACGAGTGAGCCATACGCTGGAGTCGTGCGCATCGACATCGTCACGATCTTTCCCGAGTTCTTCGGCGTGCTCGACATCTCCCTCCTCGGCAAGGCTCGCGAACGCGGCATCCTCGAGGTAAATGTGCACGATCTGCGTGACTTCACGCACGATAGGCACCGCACGGTTGATGACACGCCATACGGCGGCGGTGCCGGAATGGTGATGCGCCCAGAGCCGTGGGGCGGAGCGCTCGACGCGACCGTTGGCCCGACGTCGACCGTGATCTTTCCTTCAGCGGCTGGCGAGCCATTCACGCAGGCGCTTGCGCGCGAGTTTGCAACAGAGCAGCACTTGATCTTCGGATGCGGTCGGTACGAGGGCATTGACCAGCGAGTTGTCGACTACGCAGCATCCGTCAGCTCGGTTCGCGAGGTCAGCCTTGGCGACTACGTGTTAAACGGCGGCGAGGTGGCAGCGATGGCGATGATCGAGGCCGTCGGGCGGCTAGTCGATGGTGTGATGGGCAACCCAATGAGCGCAGTGGAGGAGAGTCACTCAGACGGTCTGCTCGAGTACCCGAGCTACACGAAGCCCGCCGAGTGGCGAGGGCGCGAGGTGCCAGCCGTGCTCTTGAGCGGCAATCATGCCGCGATCGCAGAGTGGCGCAAGGCTCAGCAGCGTGAGCGCACGAGGCGCGTGCGGCCGGATCTATTGCCGCCAAAGCCCAACGACAGCCAACCCGCCTAGTTTCGCGCCGTCAGCACAAGCGGACCATCCGCCGTCACAGCGACGGTGTGCTCAAAATGCGCCGATCTGGATCCGTCGACGCTGCGCAGGGTCCAGCCGTCTTCGTCCGTGGTGATGCGATCCGTCCCGGTCATGAACCATGGCTCGATCGCGAACACGAGTCCTGCCTTGAGTTTGAGTCCGCGCCCGGCGCGCCCATCGTTCGGTATGTGCGGATCGCCGTGCATCTCGCGACCGACACCGTGCCCACCGAACTCAAGGTTCACCTGGATCCCGGCTTCGGCCGCAACGTGGCCGATTGCCGCCGAGATGTCGCCAATGCGGTTGCCGACGACGGCCGCAGCAATTCCAGCGTCGAGCGCGCGTGACGTCACATCAATCAGGCGCACGTCTTGCTCGCGCGCGGTTCCGACGATGATGCTGATAGCCGAGTCTGCGACCCAGCCGTCAACCGATGCCGCAAAATCGAGCGAGAGCAGGTCGCCGTCGCGCAGCTGGTAGTCGTGCGGAAGTCCGTGTAGTGCGGCGTCGTTCACCGAGGTGCAGATCACCTTGCCGAACGGTGAGCCGCCGAACGACGGATGGTAGTCGATATAGCAGCTCTCTGCCCCGCGCGATCGAATCAGCTGGTGGGCGAGCTCGTTGAGATCGAGCAGGTTGACTCCTACGGCGGCTGCCGCGGCCGTCGCAGTCACGACACTGGCGACGAACTCGCCAGCAGCGCGCATTTGCTCGACCTCGGTCGGTGTCCGCAGTTCGATCATGCGCCCGGCATCAGGCTCGCGTGTGGTGCAAGGAGTTCACGCGAGAGCGTGCGTAGCTTGCTGATGAAGCGCTCGTCGCCCTCGCGCTCGTACACAAAGGCGCGGTGCAGCAGCGAACCTGCGAGTTCCACAAGCACTTCGAGGTCGAATGACAACTCGGGGGTCGTCGTGATTCCATACTTCATGACGAGCAGCTCATTGAAGCGAGCCGCGATAAGCGTGTTGTTCGTGGCATGCGGTTGCAGAAATCGCTCGTCGATAACGTCACCGAAGTGCAGTGCACGAAAGCCCGGCTCGTTTTGGACCAGGTCAACATAGATGTCGATCACGTGGTCGATGATGTCCAGCCAGTCGCCGTGCGAGTCGTTGAGCCGCGCATAGACGCGCTCGGAGAACCGGTCCAGATTGCGCGCGGCGAGGGCCAAAAGCAACTGCTGGATGTTCGGAAAGTATCGATAGACCACGCCAACTGAAGAACTCGATCGCACCGCAACGGCGGTCGTAGTCAGGCCGTCAATGCCGTGTTCATCGATGAGGCCTGCCGCGGCATCCATGAGATGGCTGATGCGTTCAGCACTGCGTTGCTGGATCGGCTCGGTTCGAACGGTGATTGAGGCCGGGATTAGGTCGAGTGTGATGTTCATTTTCTGTGTACTCCGTCGCTATTCCGTTACGACGATACCCTGAGGGTATGTGGATTCGTCAGGGGCTGTACTTCTGGCAGTTCGTCGCCGTCCTCGTTCTGCCACTCTGGGTCTTCATTGCCAAGGGCATTCTCGGCTCGAGCCTCGGCTGGGATCTTCTGCTTTTCGTATTCCTTTGCCCGCTTCTGGCGGTTTCGATGCTCATCGTCGTTGGCCTTACCGTCGCTCGAAAAACGGTGCGGGCCACTCGCAGCGTTTCATGGCTGGATGCCGCGGTGCTCGTCGTTTGGCACGGTGCGATCATCACCTTCGGGTTCGTTGATACCAGCTGGGTCGTCGTGCTCATAGTGGTTTCGGCGATCGCAGGCTTCTGGACCGCGATCGGGCAGCTCGTGATTGAAACCCGAGACCGGGTTCGCGGCGTTATGGCAGGGTTCGACGAGGCTGCGCGCGCCGATCGGTCTTCGACAACTCGGAGCGCGCCAATCGACGACGGCACCGTCATCATTGTGTATCCAAGCGAGACTCGCGCTGAACCCTGATTGTGTGACAAACTGATGGTTTGTGCTCGCGCGCGACTCTGCCACAGGGGAGTCGGTATCGCCTTAGCGACAATTCCACTTCACACCCATCACCGATTATTCGCGTTCGACCTGTGGCGGTCGCAGAGAGCGAAGCACCATGCACATCCTCGACAACGTCGATGCAGCATCCCTCAAAGACAACATTCCCGATTTTCGTGCCGGCGACAACGTCAAGGTTCACGTCAACATCATTGAAGGCACGCGCTCGCGTATTCAGGTGTTCCAGGGTGTCGTCATCGGTAGGTCCGGCGAGGGCGTTCGTGAGACGTTCACCGTTCGCAAGATCAGCTTTCAGGTCGGTGTCGAACGCACATTCCCCGTGCACTCCCCGGTGATCGACCACATCGAGATCGTCACTCGAGGCGACGTTCGCCGCGCCAAGCTCTACTACTTGCGCAACCTTCGCGGCAAGAAGGCGAAGATCAAGGAAAAGCGCGACTTCTAGGTCGAAGCGCCCCGCCGCCGCAGATTTTGGCGGTGCCAGACGGTTTACACTTGCTGGGAACCCAGGGGAGAAATGACAGAAGAATCGCGGCCAGCCGGTTCGGGTGCGATTGCGGCAACTGCGCGTATTGATGTGCCTGGTCCAGTCCCGCGCGATGCCTCGCGGAGTCGTTCCCGAAGCGTGTGGATCTTTTTGCGCGACCTCCTGATCATCATCGTTGCAGCCCTGCTGATTTCGTTTCTGATCAAGACGTTCCTTGTTCGCTCGTTTTATATTCCCTCGTCTTCGATGGAACAAACGTTGATGGTCAACGACCGCATCATCGTCAATCAGTTGACTCCTGACCCGATCCCGATTGAGCACGGAGATGTCGTTGTGTTCCGCGATCCAGGCGGCTGGCTGACTCCAGCGCCCCAGGTTCAGACCAACTGGGTCGTCGGCGCGATCGATGCGGTGCTCGCTTTCGTTGGCTTGATTGCACCGGACAGCAACGAGCACCTCATCAAGCGCGTCATTGGTCTTCCGGGTGACACCGTCGTGTGTTGTAACGATTTCGGACAGCTCAGCGTTAACGATGTTCCACTCGACGAGCCATACATCACGCTTCCCCCCGATGCAACGAAGGCTACTCGTGACGATTTCACGGTCACCGTGCCAGCCAGTGCACTGTGGGTCATGGGTGACAACCGTTATAACTCGGCGGATTCAGCCTTCCACCGCACCGACCCGACCGGCGGCTTCGTGCCGCTCGATAACGTCGTCGGGCGGGCCTTCGTCGTGAGTTGGCCGGCCAACCGCTGGACATGGCTCGACAACTACCCGGCGACTTTCTTCGGAGTCGATCGTGCCGCAACACTCGGCGTCGAGTAATTCGACGTGCCAGCCGAGCAGCCGACTCGCGATGTCGAGGAAGCGCTGCTCGCCACCGGTGCACGGTTTGTCATCGGTTGCGACGAGGTCGGCCGCGGCGCAATCGCTGGTCCAGTGGCCGTCGGACTCGCGGTCTTCGTTCACGGGCTCGGTGAGCATCCTTTCGGATTGCGTGACTCCAAACTGCTCAGCGAGAAGCGGCGAGAAGCCCTGGCGCCCGCGGCGGCGGATTGGGCGCGAGCCTCGGCTGTTGGCTTCGCTTCCGCGGCCGAAGTTGACACACTGGGCATCATTGCCGCGCTCGGCATCGCGGGTCGCCGCGCACTCATCGAACTCCACGAGGTGGGAGTCGCGATTGCCGACAGTGTTGTGCTGCTCGACGGCGCACATGATTGGGTCACGCCAGCGCTCAACTCGCCTCCCAGAGTGGTGACGCGTGTCAAGGCTGATCGCGACTGTGTGGCGGTCGCCGCGGCATCCGTGATTGCGAAAGTGCGTCGCGACCGCATCATGATTGAAGCGGATGCCGCGTGCCCCGGCTACGGCTGGAGCGGCAACAAGGGCTACGGATCTGCCGCACACTTCGCGGCCATCACCGAACTCGGAACAACTTCGATGCACCGACTCACCTGGCTCCACGATCGCAGTGGCCGGGTGTCAACCTTTGAGCCACTCGTGCGCGTCGAAGGGGTGTGATGGCAGTAGCTGCCCAGTTGTTGTGACAGCAATGCCGCAGCGCTAGGCTTTGCTCTGCTTCGGCCATTTCATCGTCGCCGTTCGACCGCGATTGCGGTCACCATAGAGGAGCAACAATGAGCACCATGACCCGTCGCGTCACAGCACCAATTGCCATCGTTATTGCCTTGGCGATGGCACCGGCACTGAGCGGCTGCTTCGGCAACCCGATCGAAGGCCTCATCGAGGGCGCAACTGGGGGGCAAGTAGATCTCGGCGGCACGACCATTCCCGACGGCTTCCCATCCTCGGAGGTTCCCATTGCCTCCGGCGAGATTATCTTCGGCGGCTCGCTCGGCAACGACGAAAGCCGCGTCTTCAACGTGACGGTGCGTGTTCCGAACGCACAGGCGATCGACAGCATCAAGGCGGATCTCGAGGCAGCCGGCTTCGAATCGCAGGGCGAGTTCCCGGGATCGACAAATGAGGGCGGCACCTTTATCGGCACCACCGCAAAGTGGGGCGTGCTGGTCGTCGTCGGTAAAGATAGCGAG
>CAZCOC010000072.1:0-7166 GCA_964500075.1 uncultured Salinibacterium sp. | reverse complement strand
ATGGATCCGGCCTTCGCCGACGGCCAATACTATGACGCCGCCGACGGCGAAGGCCCGCACCGTGGGCTTGCACTGGCCAGACGAATGGCGCTATTGAACTACCGTTCCCCAACCGAACTCAACGATCGATTTGAGCGCAGTTGGCAGAGTGGCATGAGCCCGCTCGGTGGCGGTGGTCGCTACGCGGTTGAGAGCTATCTCGACTATCACGGCAATAAGTTCACCCGGCGCTTCGACGCCAACTCCTACATCACCCTGGTCGAAGCGATGAGCTCGCACGATGTTGGTCGTGGTCGGGGCGGCGCCGCTGCCGCGCTTGCGCGGGTTACCTCTCACACCCTCGTGCTCGCCATCGACAGCGATCGACTCTTTCCTCCGAGTGATCAACATCACATCGCCAAGCACGCGCCCGGCAACCTCGATGCGGATGACGCACATCAGATCTCATCACCGTTTGGTCACGACGGCTTTCTCATCGAGGACCGGATCGTCGGCGAGCAGTTGCTCCGACTGCTCAGCATCGGCTCCTGAGCAACGAGTCTTCAACACTGGCCGCCAACGGATGCCGGCTGATGCGAAAGGCCGCGACGCCGTGCGTGAACTCCCCGGTGGTGCACCCCCAGTTCAGGGGCGGTGTGTGGAATTATGGCGGTGCAATGGACCTCATCGCCAAGGAACGGGATCGGCTCCTCCAGCGCACCGCGCGGCTCTACGGCTTGAGCTTTACGGTCGTCTCTCTGCTGTGCTTGATCATTCCGGGCGCAGTGGACTTCACAACACTCATAATCTGTCTACCGCTCTACGCGACGTTGGCGTTCATGCAGGTGCGGCTAGGTTCGAGCCGCGCTATCTGGTGGATCTTCGGTGCCATCGCGGCGGCGCTCGGCATCATCGCGGCCGTCGCTGTATTGCCCCCGGGTGGGCCGGGCCAAGCGGGCATCTCGGCGATTGCACAATTGGCCGCGGCATCGATAGCTTCTGTGGCAATCGTGCTCACGACTGAACGGAGGCGACTGGCAATACTCGCCGTCGGCTTCATCGCAACGAGTGCAACCACGACCGTGCTCCTTGCTCCTCTGCAGCCACCGCTACGCACTATTGCGCTACTGATTCTCGGTTGGACAATCCCGACGATTATTGGGTTTTGGATCAGCGCAGGAGTGCCGCAGGCGGCCCGACGTATCGCGAGTATCGGTCGGGCCCACCGGGCAGAACGTCAAGCGAGTGAGACGGAGGCCGAGCGTCGGCAGGGTGCTCGCCTCTTGCACGACACCGTACTTGCAACTTTAACGCTTCTAGCACATTCGGGAGTTGGTGTTGCGCCAGAAGCATTGCGCCAACAGGCAGCGGATGACGCCCGACTCCTTCGCCAGTTGCGCCTCGGGGCGACGCCCACGCCCGGGACGTCCGGCGACTACAAGCTCGAAACCGGCGGTGAGACCGTGCTTGGCACAACGCTCGAATCGGTCAAACAGCGCTTCGGAAGAATGGGTCTGGAGGTGAGCTGGCACGGCACGGGCCAAGTGCTGCTCCCCACCGAGGTGCTCGACGCGTTCCTCCTCGCGCTCGCGGAGTGCCTCGAGAACGTTCGACGCCATGCCGGCGTGAACGAAGCACACGTGACGATCACCGACGACGAGACCACCGTGCGCGCGATGGTCACCGATGCGGGGGTCGGGTTTGCGCTCGACGACATCGATTCGGCGAGGCTCGGGCTCAAGGAGTCTGTCGTCGGACGGCTTCGCGAAGTCGGCGGTCGCGCCCGCCTGTTCTCTTCCCCCGGTTCTGGCACGACGGTCGTGCTCGAGGTGCCGCGATGATCCTCCCGTTGACGCAAGAGAATACTCTTGGCGTTGTTCTCGGGCGGGGACGACGCCACCAGTCGAATGCCACCGCCCGTGTCATCCGCGACGCCACCCCGCGCCGCGCAAGCCTCGGCACCGGGTTCATCGGAGTCGGTGCTGCCGTCGTGTTCGCTGTTGGCGCGGTGTACGGGTTCATGTGGTTCATTGGACTCTGGTCGGTGTACCCACAACCGGTGCTAGCTGGCGCGGCATGGGCGGTACTCGTGCTCGTCGTCGCCGCGACGCTCGTCGGCTCCCAGCTCACCGGTGACCACCTGCCGAACTGGAGGTTTGCGATCTTTCTTGCAGGGCTCGCGGTTGCCGTCGGGCTCGACCTCGCGGCGATTTGGTCGCTCGGTGATATCGGACGCAACGCGACGGCGGCGCTCAGCGCGGGTACGGCCATAATCGTCGTCGTAACTCGGCGACGGGCACTCGACATCATCGTCAGTACGGGGGTTCTCGCGGTCGCACTTGCCGCTGCGATTGTGGTGAACTCAAGTTTGGCGCCGGAGAATCTTGCCCCTCAGCTCACCTCGTTCGCGGTCGCTGTCCTGCCTCCGCTGCTCGCGCTGGCTATCGTCTCTGGTTTTCGTCGGCTGGTGCAAGTCGAGTTGGATCGAGTGCTCGTGCAAAGCACTGTCTCCGCCCCGCGGTTCGCGGTTGGCATGATGGCGTCCGAGGAACTTGCTCGGCTTGACCTGGCCGCAGAGGATCTGCTCGAGTCGGTCGCGGCCGGGCAAATTAGGCTCCCGCTGAACCCGAAGACAGCCTCATTTGCTGCATCCCTTGCAACTGAGCTTCGACTGCACTTGATCGAGGGCAGGCGCGAGACTTGGCTCTATCACGCGATCACCGAATCCCAGATGCTCGGCAAATCCGTCACGCTTATCGACAAGGGGAGCCTCGCGGGACTGCTCGATCCCGGCCAGCGAGACGGACTGCTGGCTGCGGCGTGGCTGCTCGTCAGCGACATCGGTACCAGCCCGAGCGGTCGAACAGTCACCCTCGCGATCGGGCCCGCGACAGGCACCGTCGAGACTCCGACAGGTCACCGTCTTTCCGTGCCCATTGCGATCACAACCGCCGGTGTCGCGAGAAATCGTGTCGACCCGGCAATCTGGGAAGCGATCAGGAAGGTAGGGCAGTACAGTGACTCCACCCAGAACTCCAGTCTGAGAGTCGACATCGAGTGCCTCGTCGAGAATCCTGCCAATGAGTAAGTGACCAACCGGATATGAACAACGGAGGATCCCAGTGACGATCAGACTCGCCATCGTTGACGACCACCGCATGCTGCTCGGGGCGTTGACGGAGTGGATTCGGAATGCGGCATCCGACATTTCGATGGTCGCAGCGGTGCCGACGTGGCCGGAGCTCATCACCCACCCGGAGTTTCCGGTTGACGTCGTGCTACTCGACCTCGACCTCAAGGACAATATTCCGGTTTCCCTCAAGATCAACACGCTCAAGACGACCGGGGTCAACGTTGTGCTGATGAGCACGTACTCGGAGCCAAACGTGGTTCGCGAGGCACTGGCCGCTGGAGCGCTCGGCTATCTCGTCAAGAGCGAGGACGCTGACATGATCGTCGAAGCGATTCGCGCCGCCGCCTTGGGGGAATCCTTCATTTCGGCAGAACTCGATCTCGCCCTGAACTCCGGTGACATCGGCGGCGCGCCGAAGCTGAGTGCCCAGGAACGCCGGGTAATGGCGCTCTACGGCGCCGGAGAGCCCGTGAAGTCGGTGGCGGTCGGCCTGAGCATTTCAGAGGAGACTGCTAAGAGCTATCTCAAGCGAATTCGTGAGAAGTACCGCATTGCCGGCTTCGATGTCGGAACCAAGGTGGCGCTACGAAAGCGTGCGATCGAAGATGGCATCCTCATTGAGTCGGATGTGCCTCGAGGGCTCTAGGCTCCGACTCTGGCGCTCGACGGTGAGCGCAACCACTGAGAAGCCCAAGCCGATCAGACACAGCGCAAGCCCGATCCAGGTCGGCGATAGGTAGCCGAAGCCAGCGGCAATCGCAACACCTCCGAGCACGGCGCCGAGAGTGTTGCCAATGTTGAGCGATGCGTGGTTGATTGCCGCAGCGAGCGATTGACCGTCGCCCGCGACATCCATCAGTCTGGTTTGGATCGCTGGCGAGAGTGCGGATGCGCCAAGCCCGACCAAAAAAACGAAGAGGAACAGGCCGACCGGCCATCGGGCCGTCAACGCAAGTCCGATCATGGCGAGCGCGAACACGGCGAAGGAGATGAAGAGCGCTCCCATAACGTGTCGGTCGGCGGCGCGACCGCCGAGGAGATTCCCGATCGTCATGCCAAGCCCTGAGGCAACCAAGACCCACGGCACGATCTCGATGCCGAGCCCCGCGACACTCGTGACCAGCGGCGAAATATAGGTGTAGACAGCGAAGAATCCACCGAATCCGATTGATCCGATGGCGAGGGCAATCCACACTTGCACGCGACGGAAGATCCGGAGTTCGCGCTTGATTGTCGCAGCCGGGTTGCCGGCCTGGAACGGTACCGCAATTGTCACGGCCAGAAATGTCAGCGCAAACACGATGGCAACAGCAACGTAGGCAACTCGCCATCCGGCGATCTGCCCCAGAAGTGTGATCGACGGCACGCCGATAACGTTGGCGATTGAGAGTCCAGCTAATACGAGCGCAACGCCCTGGCCGCGCTTGCCTGGGCCCAAGAGGGATGCCGCGACGAGCGCGGCGATGCCGAAATATGCGCCATGCGGAAGCGCCGCAAGAAAGCGCGCCGCAAGCACGAGTTCGAACGTTGGGAGTAGCGCAGATGCGAGCGTGCCGAGTGTGAACAGTGCAGCACATGCCATCAGCACCTGTTTACGCGGGAATCGTGCAGCGAATGCCGCGATCGACGGGGCGCCGACCACGACGCCCAGCGCGTAGGCGCCGATCAGCCAACCAGCCTGGGCATTGGCGCGCTCCTCCGACACCCGCCACAGGTTTGGGAGCAGATCCGCCGCTAGGTTCGGCAGCAAACCCATAGCGACGAACTCGGTTAGACCGATTCCGAATCCACCCAACGCGAGAGCCAACAGCGCACAGCGCACGCGGGCGGGGCTCAGAGTCGCGTTCACGAACTCTCGGCTATGGCGGCCTCAAGACGCTCGACCTTGCCGAGCAGTTCATCGGTATGGCTCGGCCGGATGTCCGCCTTCAGGACCAGGGATACGCGCGTGCCGTACTGCCCAACCGCCTCGCTCGCAAGTCGAATGACGTCGAATACTTCATCCCACTCACCCTCGATGGTCGTGAACATCGCGTCAGTATGGTTTGGCAATCCAGAATCGCGAACAATGCGAACCGCGGCTGCCACCGCTTCGTGCACTGAGTCGCTCGGTACGCCATCTTGCGCGGAGCCACCACTCGGGGCAAGTGAGAATGCAACGAGCATCGTCAATCTCCTTCTTCGGTTTGCCAAGCGGTCGCAACCGCAAACACTGCCCAACCAAGCAGCACGAACAAGAGGATGTTGCGCCCGGTGAGCACGAGCAGCATTGCCGGATCTGCGGCAATTATCAGCCCGTACAGGTAAGGGTAAATCAGTTGCGTCAGCGCTGCGATCACGAGAGTGAGAATTGCCGGGGTTCGAAACGAGTGCCCGTATCCCGCCGCGCTTGTGACGATTCCTAGGATCACCGGTGCCGCGAGCCAAGTAATGTACTGCGGCGAACCGACCTTGTTGATGGCAATGAGAGCGGCTGTGAGCGCAAGAGCAAGCGGTGCGAGAACGGCCAAGTACGGTGCTCCGACGCGTACGGCGCGAATGCCGAGCAGGGTGATTACAACGACCGCGATCCCGAGAATCGGGGTAATGAGGGCGGCCACCGCGTCCACCCCCGTGCCACCGACTTGGAACGTGAGAATCTGCCGGTCGTAGTAGACGACCGCGCCGCCAAGCCCGAAGCTCGCCTGCCACATCCAGAACGTGCTGACAGGGGCCTCGATCTGCAAGCCTCGTGCGGTCTGCTCGGTCACGAAGCTGAACACGTTCGCACCACTCCCAAGCAGCAGTGCGACCGCGACAATCGCGAGCGAAACGAGAGCAGCGGTCGACACGATCTCGCGCCGTGAGCGTAGAGCGACGACCGCGGCAAGGAGAATCGCGGCCGGCCAGACCTTGATCCAGGTTGCGATCGTGAGGAGCGCGGCCGCAGAGCGCGGGCGACGGCTGAGGATCACAACGGCAACAATGGCGAGTGGAACCGTGATCGAATCGATTCGACCAACGGCGATGGGGCCCAGCAAGACGAGGAAGGCCAGCCACCACCAAGCGACCTGCGTGCGACTGCGATCACGCCCGAACCCCCTGAGTACGCCGAACGCGACAGCGTTCAGAATCATCACCATCGAGAGCCACGCGCCCGCGTACATCTCGAGGCCAGCGACGGCTGCGAGCAACATTGGCACGAGCGCAACCACGGGATAGACCCACATCGTGTCGATTCCGACCCATATCCCAAAGTCGAGCGCCTGCTCCATCCAGAACCGATACACAAGGGTCACGTCGCCAAGGGGCAAGCCTGGGCCAAAGAGCGCCAAGAATCCCAGCCACAAGTGCACGAGCACAAAAGCGAACCAAGCAGCGAGCGGATTCCGGGTCACTTCGCTCGAGACTGCCGAGACGCGCTCGCGGAACGGCGCAGGCATCGTCACATGGCTAAGCGTAATGCGGTAACAATTCGTCGCGGTTTCGCGCAAACAGTGCTGGTGTTGCCACAATAGAAGTCCACACAGCACACTCAAGGAGACCGATATGCACTCAGTTCCCCGCTTCTCTCGAATCATCGCCGCGGCCGGTGTCGCCGCACTGGCCGTTACCCTCGCCGCATGCGCGCCAGCAGCGGAAACCGTAGACGAGGCCGCGAGCGGATACGTCACAGACGGCAAGCTCACAATCGCAACCGGCGAGCCAGCCTTCTACCCGTGGGTGATCGATGATGCTCCCGAGTCCGGCGAGGGCTTCGAGTCGGCGATCGCCTACGCGGTCGCAGAAGAGCTCGGCTTCGCTGCAGAAGACGTCGTCTGGGTGCGCACCACCTTCGACGAAGCGATCGCTCCAGGCCCGAAGGCATTCGACTTCAACCTTCAGCAGTTCTCCATCACTGAAGAGCGTCGCGCAGCCGTTGACTTCAGCTCCCCCTACTACGAGACGACCCAGGCAGTCATTACGACCGAGTCGTCCGCAGCGGCCGGTGCCACATCAATCGCCGACCTGAAGGGCCTCCTCATCGGTGCCGCAACCGGCACAACGAGCTTCGACGCTATCGAGTCGCAGATTG
>CAZCOC010000071.1:0-7210 GCA_964500075.1 uncultured Salinibacterium sp. | reverse complement strand
CTGCCATCTCCAAGCAACCGTTGGAATTGGGGCTGGTCATCGGGCGTCGTGATAATCAGGATGTCCCGAATTCCAGCCATCATTAGCGTCGACAGCGGGTAGTAGATCATCGGCTTGTCGTAAATCGGCATGAGCTGCTTGGAAATGGCTTTGGTGATTGGCCACAATCGGGTGCCGCTGCCGCCGGCAAGGATGATTCCGCGCATCACAGGCCCACGGTCGCGCGGAACGCCCTGACGGCATCCCATTGGGGTAGTGTGCCGGCGGCCACGAAATCGGCAAGGAGTGGCGCTTCCTGGTCTTTCGGTGACAGGAATATCGGTCCCGATGCAGCCGGAAACTCGAGCGCGATCTGCGGATCACGAGGGTTAATGGAATGCTCCGCTACCGGATCGTATGTCTCGCTCACAAGATAGCTGAGAGTGGTCCCGTCAGCCAATGAAAGGAACGCATGTCCGATACCCTCCGTGAGGTACAGGGCCTTGCGTTCAACCGTATCGAGCAGAACCGATTCCCACCGTCCGAAGGTTGGCGACCCCACGCGGATGTCGACAATGAAGTCCAGACCAGCACCACTGGTGACCGTGACGTACTTCGCCTGCCCCGGAGGGACATCCGCAAAATGGATGCCGCGAAGCACCCCGCAGTTCGAGACCGAGATGTTGCTTTGACGCAACGTGAACGAACTGCCAGTCGCTGCCTCGAGCAGATCTGCCCTGAAAGACTCCAAGAATACGCCGCGATCATCCTTCCACTGCGTCGGGCTGACTTCCCAGCAATCAGCTATCGTTAGCTCACGTATCGCCACGGGGACGATCATATCGCGCGGGCTCAGCTGGCTGGACGATGTCCCTGACGACGTCCTGTACCCCCCGCCCAAAGGCTCGGTAGGTCCCTCGAGAGGCCGCACCGAGCACGGGCAGCACCCGTCGGATGCGGGCAATTGGCAGTTGGAGTCGTGCCCTTTCGTGCGCGAGCTTGCGCCGCGCGAGCTCCGTTCTCGATGGGTCAACGTGCACTCCGAGCTGCTCGAGTTCCCTCAGTCGCTCGGTCAGGGCGATGGCGCGTTCAACAAGGTGCTCATTGCGCTCCCCACGTGGCTCGCGAAGCTTTCGAACCTTATCCCGCATCGTCAACTTGCGGGCGCCAATCTGATTGGCACCATGCTGTCGATAGTCCACTAGCTGGTGCTCGAGCAACTCGGTCGTCGCCGTGGCGGCGGCGATGATCGCGAGCCACTCGTCGTGAACCCAGCTTTCGGGGAACGGAGCGGCACTCTTCATGAGCGAAGATCTGAAGACCGCAGTAGCCCCGGTGACGAGATTGCGCCGAAGCAACGCAGCGAACGCTTGCCCGTGGTGTATCTCGTGGATCTCCCGAGGCTGCACCTCGAGACTTCTGAGCAAGCTTAGTCCGACCGGTGTGCCGTCACCGGTGACCAAACGCGCATCGGTGTGAACCAAAGCAACGTCGGGGCGAAGGGCAAAGACTCCAACGATGCTCTCAAGCTTCTCGGGGTGCCAGCTGTCGTCCTGGTCGCTCAGTGCGATCAAGTCGCCCGAACAGGCCAGTGCAGCCTGTTGGAAGTTTCTGCTGACACCAAGCGGAGTCGCATTTGCCAGTACCTTCAGCGAAACGGACGGATGGTCGGCCATAGCCGCGCGAACCAGCTCGATCGTGCGGTCTTTCGACGCGTCATCAGACACGACGATCTCGGAGGGGACGACGGACTGGGCCAGAATGCTTCGCAGTTGCTCGCGGATGTACCGTTCCCCGTTGTGGGTGCACAGGGCAACTGAAACTTTTGTCCCCGGCGCCGTTGGATTCACCCGGCAAGCCTAGAACTATTGTTAGAGGTTGACGGCGATAGGTGGGTAGTGCAGCAATGAAGATCCTCGTAACCGGCGGTGCCGGCTTCATCGGTTCCAACTTCGTGCGTCGCACGCTGGAGGACGCGTACCCCGGCCTTGAGGGAGCCGAAGTCGTCGTGCTCGACGCCCTCACATACTCCGGCAACCTCGAGAACCTCGCCCCCGTCGCTGAATCCCCGCGCTACCGCTTCGTTCACGGCGACATTCGGGATGCGGCCCTCCTCGACCAACTGTTCCCCGAGGTCGATGCGGTAGTGCACTTTGCAGCCGAATCCCACGTCGACCGGTCGGTGCGCGACTCCGGCATCTTCGTCGAGACGAACGTGCTCGGTACCCAGCGCCTCCTCGACGCGGCCCTGCGCGCTGGCGGAACGCGCTTCGTGCACGTCTCGACCGACGAGGTGTATGGCTCTATCGCCGAGGGCTCGTGGGACGAGAGACGGCCGCTTGAGCCGAACTCCCCCTACTCGGCGTCGAAGGCCGGCAGCGACCTGCTGGCTCGCAGCTACTTCCGCACCCACGGCCTCAACCTCTCGATCACCCGCTGCTCGAACAATTACGGGCCGTACCACTTTCCTGAGAAGGTCATCCCGCTGTTCGTCACCAACCTGATTGACGACCTGCATGTTCCTCTCTATGGCGAGGGCAACAACATCCGCGACTGGCTGCACGTCGACGACCACACCCGCGCCATCGCCATGGTGCTCGTTGGCGGTCGCGCTGGCGAGATCTACAACATCGGTGGGGGAACCGAACTCACGAACAAGGAACTCACGCAGCTTCTGCTGGGTGCCACGGGCAAGGACTGGTCATACGTCGACCGGGTGCAGGACCGGCTGGGCCACGACCTGCGCTATAGCGTCGACATCGCAAAGATTCGCACCGAACTCGGCTACCAACCGCTCGTGCCGTTCGAGCAGGGGCTCGCGGATGTCGTTCAGTGGTACCGCGACAACCGCTCGTGGTGGGAACCGCTCAAGCAACGCGCGGCCCTGTGACTCGCTACCTCGTCACCGGCGCACGCGGAATGCTCGGCGCCGACCTGACCCTTGCCCTCGCCGACCGCGAACTCACGGCACTCGGCCGGGCAGACCTCGATATCACGGATGCCGCAGCAGTCGACTCGGCCGTTGCGGGCCACGACATCGTGATCAACGCTGCGGCTTACACCCGCGTCGACGACGCGGAGAGCAATGAGGCCGAGGCGCACGCGATCAACGCGACAGGGGCTGGCTTGCTCGCCGCAGCGGCGCGACGCCACGGCGCCAGACTGGTGCAGGTCTCTACGGATTACGTCTTTGACGGCACTGCGACCTCGCCATACGCGGAAGACGATCCGCGGCATCCGGTCTCGGCCTATGGCCGCACGAAGGCGGAAGGCGAGGAGCTCGTGCTCGCCGCGCATCCCGAGGGCACCCTCGTCGTGCGCACTGCGTGGCTCTATGGGGCGCACGGCCCCAACTTCGCGAAGACCATGCGTCGGCTTGCCAACGATCGCGAGCAACTTGCCGTGGTCAATGACCAGGTCGGGCAACCGACGTGGACGGTCGATCTCGCACGACGCATCGTCGAGATGCTCGATGCGGATGCCCCGGTCGGCATTTATCACGGAACGAGCTCCGGCCAAGCGAGCTGGTTCGACTTCGCTCGCGCGGTGTTCGCCGAGGCGGGTCTGGATCCGGAGCGAATTACGCCCACTGACAGCGCCTCGTTCGTGCGCCCGGCGCCGCGGCCGGCCTACTCCGTGCTCGCTCACGACGCTTGGGCCACGGCAGGGCTCCGGCCAATGCGCGACTGGCGCGAGGCGCTCGCGGAGGCCTCCGGAGCGGGCGCGACCCAGCCAGACTGAGGCGCACCGGTATAGTGCGACGCATGCGCATTCTGGTCACCGGCGGAGCTGGCTTTCTCGGTTCGCACCTGTGCGATCGGCTGCTCGCCGATGGCCACGAGGTGATCGCCGTCGACAACTATTTCACTGGTTCGCGGCGAAACATCGCCCACCTGAGGTCGCATCCGAACTTCGAGGTCATCCGCCACGACGTCACTTATCCGCTGTACATCGAGGTCGACGCCATCTACAACCTGGCCTCGCCCGCTTCGCCGATCCACTTTCAACGCAACCCTGTGCAGACCACCAAGACGAATGTCCTCGGCAGCATCAACATGCTCGGACTCGCGAAGCGGCTCCGCGTGCCGATCTTCCAGGCATCAACGAGCGAGGTCTACGGCGATCCTGACCAACATCCCCAGACCGAGTCTTACTGGGGACGAGTCAATCCGATCGGCCCCCGAGCCTGCTACGACGAGGGCAAGCGAGCCGCCGAGGCCCTGTTCTTCGACTACCACCGGCAGCACCGGGTGGCGATCCGGGTGGCCCGGATCTTCAACACCTACGGTCCCCGGATGGCCGTCAACGACGGTCGCGTCATCACGAACTTCATCGTTCAGGCCCTTCAGGGCGTGCCGATCACGATCTACGGCGACGGTTCTCAGACGCGATCCTTCTGTTACGTGAGCGACCTCATCGAAGGATTCGTACGCCTGATGACAAACGACCAAGGCCTGACAGGCCCCCTAAATTTGGGCAACCCCAACGAGCTGACGATGATCGAACTGGCTCAGCAGATCCTTGACCTCACCAACTCCTCGTCCGAGCTGATCTTCGAGCCGCTGCCCGCTGACGACCCCCGACAGCGCCAGCCCGACATCTCACTCGCCCGCAGCGCCTTGGGCTGGGAACCACATGTCGCTCTGCGAGAAGGACTGCAGGCGACGATTGCCGATCTCTCGAACTCCGACGAGGTTCGGTCCGTCACATGAGTCGATCGGTCAGCCTTGGGTTTATCAGGAACACGCTTCGCGAGCGTCTTATCAACCGACTAACCGGGGCGAAGTACGGGTTCCGCTATATCGCGACCGAATCCCCTGTGGCTGATGACGTTCGGGTGATCGAGACAACTCCGATCACCCGGGAGCTCCCCGAGCCCACCGCTCAGTTGAGCGGCCATCGCCCAACGAGGCAAAAGTCGGTGCTCGTTCTCACTGGTGCGATCGTCGACACGATCACCAACTACGTCTACGACCGGGACCTTCACTTCATTGGTGAGTCATCATCGTGGTCACTTGACCATTCGTTTGCGCGCTTCCCTGCGAGACCCCGATCAACTCGCACCGTGACGTATCCCGGCGAGAGTCTTTACCTTGGTACTGATGCCTATTACCACTGGCTGATCGAGGAGGTTCCGGCATATCTTCAAGCGCGGCGTGCGAGCCCGGGTGCGCGTACCATCGTTCGGCGCTCGCCGCCGCGGAATGTCGTTGATCTGTTGAATCTCATCGGTGTTCAGTACACCGAGGCCCCGAGCCATGCGCGCTTTGAGTCGCTGACCTTCGCGTCCAAGGGCGCCGCGGTCATCCCTAACGAGGTCGACCTTCTCACCCTCCATCAGCTCCGAGATTCCCTTGAGCTGAAACCCAGTCAGAGCCGACGTGTTTATGTCTCTCGCCGCGACTTTGGGCGATATCCGTCCAACGAAGACGCGGTCGAGGCGCTCGTCATTCAGGAGGGCTTCGAGGTCGTGCAGCTCGCGGGCATGTCCCTGTCGGATCAGATCGCCCTCTTCATGGGGGCCGAGGTCGTCGTTGGCACCCACGGGGCCGGGCTGGCCAATCTCGCGTGGTGTCGAACGGGGGCGACCCGGGTCGTGGAGATCGCCCGCGTTGGCCAGACGGCTTGTTTCGCGACCCTTGCCGAGTTGTCAGCGCTGCCCTACGCCGTGCTGGCCTCCGTGCCCCAGGGCGAGTGGACCGTCGATGTCGACGCTCTGAGGCGGGCGATCGACCCCGCCCAGTGATGATCGTCACGGCAGTCCCGATACGATGGATCTTTCGCGGGCCTAGGCCCGACAAGTAGCTGTATTCCAGTGGATTCGCGCGGATCGGAGGGCGCATGGTGAGCCTTCGCGTCATCATTGACGAGATTCTTGCTCCCCTTCCTGGCGGTGAGGCGCGGTACGCGGAGGAACTCACTCGGGCGCTCATCGCCTCCGCCCCGCGTGGCGCCCAAGTCGAGGGCGTTATCAGCGCCTCGACCGAAGCGCAGTATGAAGAGATCGCCGCGATGCTTCCGGGGCTCGATGGACTGTTCAAGAGTGCGCTTACCCACCGTGCGCTGGCCCTCGCATGGCGCCGGGGATACACGCGCCTGCCGGGGGGCGGCATGATCCACTCGCCGAGCCTGCTCGCGCCCCTCGCGCGACACGATCGCGTCAACAACGAGCGCAACCAGACGATCGTCACGATCCACGACGCTGTCGCGTGGACGCACCCGGAAGCCATCGGCAGCCGCGCGGCGAACTGGTATCAAGGGATGGCCGCGCGCGCTCAGCGCTACGCCGATGCGATCGTCGTGCCGACCCACGCGGTGGCCGCGCGGCTTGCCGACCTCCTCGACGTCGGGGATCGGCTTCGCGTCATCGCGGGGGCCGCTAGCACCGGACTGGTCGTTCCCTCGGATGCCGATGAACGCGTGATTCGACTCGGCCTGGGAGGTCGATTCCTCATTACAACGCGCGGCTCCACCGCCCCGCGCGGGTCGCGCGATGTGCTAGCCGCGCTCACCCACCTCGATACCGATGTGCAGCTTGCCGTACTCGATGCGGAATCCGCGGACAACCTCGCAGCTGTCGCCGCAGAACTCGGTTTCGATCGAGATCGGGTCATCGCCCTGCGCGGTCTGGCTGCCGCAGGCCGCGCCGCCGTGCTCGACCGTGCCGCCGCCCTCGTTCTCGCGGGCGAGGAGGTCGGATTCGGCCTGCCGATGCTCGACGCCTTCTCTCTGGGCACGCCCGTGATCCATTCCGACCATGACACCGCCGTCGAGATTGCCGCAGAGGCCGGACTGATTGTCGAATCAGGAGAGGACCTTCCGGAGCGGCTCGCTACCGCGATGCGCACGATACTCGACGATCGCGAGGCGGCCGGTCGCCTAGCCGTCCTCGGTCAGGACCGGGCTGGTGCGTTCAGCTGGCGCAGTGCCGCCGAGAAGACCTGGCAACTGCACGCCGACCTGTAGCAGCCGGCCGAGGCTCGCACTCGGCCCCGCTAGCTGGCCGGGTCCTCAACCAGGATCGGAGCGATCCCGTCGCGAACAAGTTGACGGATGAATTCCCAATCCGCATCCTCCGGATCCACCCCGTTGTCTGGAACCAACTCGACGGTTGTGACCGGAAGCTCCCGAGTCTTCGATGCGAGCTCGACAAAGTAACCGAGGGTCGACTGGGGGATGTCGGTCTTGACCACCTGCGCACCGGCGCTCGCGATGGACTGGAACTTGCTCA
>CAZCOC010000070.1:0-7213 GCA_964500075.1 uncultured Salinibacterium sp. | reverse complement strand
ACGGTGGCCAGTGGTTCACCAACAACGGTGCCGACTGGTCCGTCGACCTGACGAGCGCGAAGTCGCTTGAGGTCGCCGACTACTGGCAGGGGCTGCTCGACCGCCAGGAGGTTTCGACGCTTGCATCCTTCTCGGACGAGTGGAACGCATCCTTCAACACTGGCCAACAGTGGACCTGGATCTCCGCAGTATGGGGAGCCGGAACCATTCGCAGTGGCGCCCCGGACACCTCGGGCAAGTGGGCCGTAGCGCTCATGCCGCAGTGGAAGGCTGGCGACAACGCAGCAGGCAACTGGGGTGGTTCCTCGACCGCAGTACTGAAGGGCTCAAAGCACCCGTACGAAGCCGCTCAGTTCGCGCTGTGGCTGAACACCGACCCCGACGCGCTGGCTCTTGCCAACGAGCTCGGTGGCCTCTACCCAGCATCGAAGGATGGCGCCAACCTGCCAGTCTTCAAGGCTGAGCAGGAGTTCTACGGCGGTCAGAAGATCTACGACGTGTTCGCAGAGGCTTCGGCTCAGGTCATCCCCGACTTCGTGTGGGGCCCGACCATGACCCAGACCTACACCGATGTTTCTGACGGATTCGGTGCTGTGATCGGTGGCACCGGTACACTGGCGGATGCGCTGGCGACCGGCACAGAGAAGACGATCGCGGCCCTGACGGCGCTGTCAATTCCTGTCGCGGAGTAGTGGAGTAGTACAGATCCAAAAAGTCGTCTACCTCCGTGCCTCGGGCTCCAGTGTTGTACTGGACGCCCGGGGTGCGGGGGTACCTCTTTTTGTGCACTGGGGTGGCGATCTCGGAACCCTCAGTGAATCCCAGCTCGCGCGATTTGTCGCAGCGCAGACGGTTGCCGTCCCGCCGAGCTCCATCGGTGATCCGGCAGTGCTCAGCCTTGTTCCAGTTGCAAGCGAGGGCTGGAGTGGAACGCCGGGGCTCACCGGGCATCGTGGCAATCGGACGGTCGAGCCGTCCTTCTCGCTCGCTGACCTCGCTTTCACGGAGGAGAACCGCATTGCGGTGACGCTTGCTGATTCCGCCGCTGGTCTCGAGGTTCGTATCGAACTGTCGCTTTCGACGGAGGGTCTGCTGGAAGCCCGCAGCTCGGTCACGAACACGGGTGTCGATCGATTCATTCTCGGGCGACTCGGAATCACCCTCCCTATCGCCCCTCGAGCGAGGGAAGTGCTCGATGTCACCGGGCGTTGGCCATTCGAGCGCCGACCCCAGCGCCGCGAGCTCGCCCATGGCAGTTGGAGCAGGCAGACGCGCCACGGTCGGAACGGTCACGACAGCCCAGAGCTGCTCGCCGCAGGCACCCTCGGCTTCGGCTTTCGCGCTGGTGAAGTGTGGGCTGTGCATCTCGCATACAGCGGAGACCACGATGTGTACGCCGAATCGCATCCGACCGGCCACGCAGTGCTCGGGGCGGCTGAACTCCTCGCGCCCGGCGAAGTGCAACTCGACCCTGGTGAAAGCTACAGCTCGCCGCAGGTTCTCGCGGCGTGGTCTGCTGGAGGCCTTGACGGCGTATCTGAGCGGTTCCACGCTTGGACGCGGCAGCGCAGCCGCACGCGTCACCGCGGTGCCGGCGACCGGCCGGTCATCCTCAACACCTGGGAGGCCGTGTACTTCGACCACGATGAAGAACAGCTTTCGCAACTGGCGAGCATCGCGGCATCCGTCGGAGTTGAGCGTTTTGTGCTTGACGACGGTTGGATGATTGGTCGCACCGACGATAGTCGCGCCCTCGGGGATTGGATCGTTGATCCGGTGCGTTGGCCAAATGGTTTGGCTCCGCTCGTTGACCATGTTCGCGCGCTTGGCATGGACTTCGGACTGTGGGTCGAGCCGGAGATGGTGAGTCTCGATTCAGACGTTGCGCGCGCGCATCCTGAGTGGGTGCTCACCGGGTGGCCGGAGCGGTTGCCACTCGCGTGGCGCAATCAGTTCGCGCTTGATCTCGATAATCCAGCCGCGTTCGATGCTGTGCTCGCGCAGCTTTGTGTGCTCGTCGACGAGTACGAGATCGCTTACCTGAAGTGGGATCAGAACCGCGACCTCCTCGGCGGCTCGGCTCATCGTCAAACGCTCGCGACGTGGCGATTGATGGCTGAATTGAATGCCCGCTATCCCGCGCTCGAGATTGAGTCATGCTCCTCTGGAGGCGGACGCACCGACCTTGGGGTGCTTCAGTTCACAGACCGAGTGTGGCCGAGCGACTCAAACGATCCACTTGAACGCCAGCGCATCCAACGGTATAGCTCGATCGTGCTCCCCCCAGAAGTGATCGGTAGCCACCTTGGTGCGGCCGGTGCGCACACGACCGGGCGCGAAACGGACCTCGGGTTCCGACTTGCGACAGCGTTCTTCTGCTCAGCTGGTGTCGAGTGGGATCTCACGAAGGCGAGTGACGAAGAACTCGCTTCGGTACGAACGTGGATCGCGGCGTACAAGGAGCACCGTTTCCTGTTGCATTCAGGCGTAACTGTTCGCGCTGACCCAGTCGATCCTGCCCTCGAGCTTCACGGCGTTGTCGCGGCGGACCGCAGCGAGGCGATCTTCGCCGCGGTGTGTTTGGAAGCGCCGCGCGATGCGGTCACTACTGGCTTGGTGTTTCTAGGATTGGACCCAGGCATGGAGTATCGAGTCGAGCCGATTGATCTTGGTGCGCCAGTTCGTTACTTCCACGCCAAGCCACAATGGCTACTCGATGGCGGGGTGACGCTTCCGGGCCGGATCCTCTCCGAGATCGGAATTGCTTGGCCACCTCTTCAGCCTCAGCAGGCACTGGTGCTGCGAGCGGTTCGCGTCTAGGACGCTGCGCTGCGGAGTAGCGACGCTCGCTACCGTTTAGCTCGAAACGAGCTGCTCGCGAAGCACCCGCACTTCGCCCGAGGGCACCACGAGGGTTCCATCGACCGAGACCTCGGTCGTCAGCTCGGTGCCGGTACCGGCGATCGAGACCTCGTCGGCGGAATGGTTGATGACGAACACGAAGCGATCGGCGGCGTTCACGCGAACAACGACTTCGACGTCCGGTCCGAGCGATGTGCCGACAATACCGGCTCGAGTGAGTTCGCGAGCCACGAGAGTGCCGAATGCATTGTCGTCGAGTGCCGTGGCAATGTAGATGGCCCGGCCAGAGCCGAACGAGTTTGACACGATGGCCGGATGGCCGGCGAGCTGTCCATCAGCGAATCGCGCGAGCACCGTCGCTGTGGTCACCCGTACGACCTCACTCCAAATCGATCCGCTTGAGCCATCATCGAGCACGATGGATTCATCGGCGCCGAGAGGAAAGAATTCCTCGGTCCAAGCTCCGAGCAGTTCCGCAAAGGCTCCGGGAGGATTGGCGCGACTCACATCCATCCGCAGCCGAAGCTCTTCGTCCGCAAGACCCGAGAAGAACGTGATAATCACGGTGCCACCGGCAGCAACAAAGTCGCTGATCGCCGTCGCCTCCGCGCTGCTCAATGAGTACACGGCAGGGACCACGACGAGCGAGTAGTCGGCAAGGTCAGCACCCGGGGGCACGACATCCGTAGTCACTCCGTTCGCGCGGAGGGCCGCATACGCGCGATGTGCCTCACGCAAATGGTTCACGTCTTGGGACGGGTGGGAGTCCGCGTCGACGGCCCACCACGATTCCCAACTGAACATGACAGCCGCGCGAGCCTCGACTCGACTCCCAGCAACAGGCGAAAGTCGTCGAAGCAGCGAACCGAGCTCGACAGACTCGCGCCAGATCTTCGAGTCAGTGCCGGCATGTGGGAGCAGGGCGGAGTGGAACTTTTCAGCACCTTGGCGTGACGCCCGCCATTGGAAGAAACAGATTCCGTCGGCCCCTCGTGCGATGTGGGATGCCACTGTACGCGTCAGTTCGCCAGGAACCTTGGCGATATTGCGGGGCTGCCAGCTCACGGCGCTCGTTGCAGTCTCCATGAGCATCCACGGGTTGCCGTTCGCAAGGCCGCGCGTGAGATCCGCCGAGAACGAGAGTTCCCGCTCTGGATGCTCGAGCCGGTTGTCGACGTAGTGGTCGTTGGCGATGAGGTCCACCACTGGGGCCCAGCGCCAATAGTCCAGAGTGCGGATGTGCGCAGTGACCATAAAGTTTGTGGTCACCGGGATTGCACTCACGCTGCGTATAACCGCAAGCTCTTGGCGGTAGTAGTCGAGCAGCTCATCTGAACTGAAGCGTTCGAAGTCGAGGACATGGGCCGGATTCCCTGCCGCGAGGGTCGCGCGTGGCGGAAGAACCTCGGCCCACGTGCCGTACCGCTGGCTCCAAAAGGTAGTGCCCCAAGCGTCATTGAGGCGTTCGATTGTGCGGTATCTCGACTCCAGCCATCGCCGGAATGATGCAGCAGACACATCGCAATAGCACAAGGCGTTGTGGCATCCAAGTTCGTTCGAGACGTGCCAGAGCGCCACAGCTGGGTGCGAGCCGTAGCGTTCTGCGACCTTGCTTACGAGTCGCATGGCGTGCTCGCGAAACACTGGCGAGCTCGGGCACCAGGCCTGGCGCGCGCCTGGCCATCTGACCGTGCCGTCAGCCATGACCGGGAGGATCTCGGGATGCTTGGTCGAAAGCCACGGCGGAGGCGAAGCGGTGCCCGTGCCGAGGTTGACACGAATGTCGTTCTTGTGAAGCAAGGTGATTATCGCGTCGAGCGACGCAAAGTCGTACTCTCCGGCGCGCGGTTCGAGCGTGGCCCAGCCAAAAATGTTGATCGCAACCAAGCCGATCCCGGCTTCGACCATGAGTGCAACGTCGTCGTTCCAGACTTCTGCTGGCCACTGCTCAGGGTTGTAGTCGCAGCCGAACACAATTGAATTTCGCTGCCAATTGTGGGCGGCGGGGGCTGGCTGATGTCGCTCCACAGCGGCCTCCTTTAGCGTGCCTGTGAGCGTGCACAGAGCGACACGAAAATAAACCCACCTTCCAGAGTGGGCACAATAAGCCTAGACCGATGGCGATCACGGTGTCAATTGGGAACGCTCCCGCAAACCGGCCAGCAGCGCCGGAACGCCGCTAGCATGGCAACCATGCCCCCGCCAGTCGAACGGCCGAAACGAGCGACGATTTTTGACGTCGCCGAAGAGGCCAAGGTCTCTCGAGGAACCGTCTCGCGAGTGCTGAACGGCGAGCGGTATGTGTCAGCATCCGCCCGCGAAGCGATCGAGTTAGCCATCGCCAAGGTCGGCTACGTGCGCAACATGGCCGCACGAAATCTCGCCGCCAGGAGTACGCGTGCCGTTGGCCTCATCGTTCACGAGCCGCACTCGGTGTTTCTCGAAGATCCGAACATCGGAGCGATCCTGCTCGGCACGAATGAGCGTCTCTCCGAAGACGACTACCAGCTCGTGTGCCTGATCATTGGGTCCGATCGAGACTCAGCACGGGTCGCTGAGTTTCTGCGGGGTGGCTTCGTCGATGGCGCCATTCTGGTGTCCGCGCGAGAACACGACCCGATCGCGCTGGCGATCGCCCAAATCGGCTTGCCTGCCGTCACGGTCGGGCGCCCTTCGGATGTTCCAGAGATCCCCTTTGTTGGAATCGACAACCGTACCGCCGCGCGCGACATCACGGTTCGCCTGCTCGAGACCGGCCGGTCAAAAGTCGGGATGATCGCAGCGGCGCTCGACCGCGATTCCGGCTCCGATCGATTAGCAGGGTTTCGTGAAGCACTCGGTGATCGCTTCGACGAGCGACTCGTGGTCGATTACCCGCTGTACTCAAGGCAAACCGGCGTCGATGGCATGCGCGAGCTTCTCTCTCGGGAGCCGGCGATCGACGGTGTCTTTGCCGCCTCCGACGCAATCGCGGCTGGCGCACTCGACGCGCTGCGACTGACCGGCCACCGAGTTCCCCAAGACATCGGCATCGTTGGGTTCGACGACAGCGACTGGGCGATGCGCTGCCAGCCGCAGTTGTCGACGGTGCGCCAGCCGGCCGACCTGCTCGGGCGGCAGGCGGCATCCATCGTGCTCGATCTGGTGAGTGGCACCGCCCCGGAGCACACCGGCACCCTCCTGCCGACTCAGATCGTGTGGCGAGACTCGGCCTAAGCCGCGTGCGAGAGCGGCATGCTCGGGCACGCCGGTGTGGTCAGAGCCTGGCCTGATACTGAGCGCGGATGATCGGCTGCGTGTCAACCGGAGGCTCGGCATGCACGGCCGTCGTCCACAACGGTCGTTCGCCGGTCAGTGCCCACGCCGCCTGAACGGCTGCACCGAGCGCAACGTACTCGGCAGGCCGTGGAACAAGAACGGGCGCAGCGAACACCTGTGCAGCGATCGCTGCGACCGCCGGGTTCTGAGCTGCACCACCGATGAGCATGATGCGGTTCGCGACGACTCCGTTTGCGATGAGGGCGTCGAGGCCGTCTGCCAGTCCGCACAGCAGGCCTTCGATCGAGGCGCGCGCGAGATTCTCGCGGGACGTCGAAGCCAGCGTCATGCCAAACAGGGTCGCCGTGGCATCCGGTCGGTTGGGCGTTCGCTCCCCCTCGAAGAACGGCTGCAGCACGAGGCCAGAACACCCCGCCTCGGCACCGAGTGCGAGCGTGCCGAGTTCGTCGAGGCTGACGCCAAGGAGGTCGGCGACGGAATCGAGCACTCTTGCAGCGTTCATTGTTGCGACGAGCGGGAGGTAATTTCCGCTCGCATCGGCGAACCCGGCGACCGTGCCGGTTGGCTCGCGCGACGGCTGCTCGGTTACTGCGAAGACCGTTCCGCTCGTGCCGATTGACACAACGACATCGCCGGGGCGCGCCCCAAGCCCCAGTGCAGCGCCGGCATTGTCGCCCGCACCAGCAGCCATGATCGGTCCGCCAAGCGCGACGGCGCCGGGAGAGTCGCCGGGGCCGAGCACGCGCGGCACGACCGTGCCGGTGTGACCGATGCTCGCGGCCAGCAGCCGGTCGTCATAGTTGCCGGTCGCGGGATTCCAGTAGCCGGTGCCGCTCGCGTCGGAACGGTCTGTCGTGAGCTCGTTCAGTCGGGGGCCGCCTGCCGCGGCATCCACCGGTCCGAAACCGCGCATCCGCCACGTCAGCCAATCGTGGGGGAGTGCGACGGCGGCAACCCGGCGTGCATTCTCCGACTCGGCATCTCGAAGCCAGCGAAGCTTCGTGCTCGTGAACGAGGCCACCGGGAGCGAGCCGGTGCGCTCAACGATGTCGGGGAACTCCTCGATCAATCC
>CAZCOC010000069.1:0-7234 GCA_964500075.1 uncultured Salinibacterium sp. | reverse complement strand
TTGCTTGCCTAGCCGCAACGGCGGCCTGGCCCGCAGCCCGGCGATCAATGTCGGGCAGTTCGCCCCGCGGAGTCATCTGGACACCGCCAGCGCAAGTTCGGCAGCTGCACTCTCGAGAGCGTGAACTACCCCGGCCGGTCCGGCGACGAGCACCGAGCGCGAAACTGTTGCGACGATTCGCGGGGTGGCGACGCCGAAGAGGCGTGCTACGTCCCGAAGTTTCGCGCCCTGTGCGCCGAAGCCGGGAGCGAGGATTGGGGCGCGGTCGTGTTGGGAGAGCTGAACACCGAGCTCCTCGAGTGCGAGCGTTGCTCCGAGCACAACCCCGATCGAACCAAGCCGATCACCGACCGGGTTCAGTGACTCGACCTCGTCGATAATCGCAGCAGCAAGCGTGACTGCCGTTTCCGCTCCGCCACCGACTCTCGCAGACTGAATACCAAACGCTTCTCGGTTCGAGGTGCCGGCGAGCACAAAAACCCCTTTCAGCGACCGCGCGGCAAGCTCGAAGACCGCATTGTTTGACGCAACGCCGAGGAACGGACTGATCGTCATGGCATCGGACTCCAGCGGACTCCCCGGCATGAGCCACGCCTCGCCGTATGCTTCAA
Source organism: uncultured Salinibacterium sp. (assembly GCA_964500075.1). GTDB lineage: Bacteria > Actinomycetota > Actinomycetes > Actinomycetales > Microbacteriaceae > Rhodoglobus. The sequence goes on along the minus strand of CAZCOC010000069.1, from coordinate 6,623 downwards.
CGCTCGAACCAACATCACCGCGTTTCGCGTCCGCGATCACGATGAGTCCAGCGGCGCGAGCCTCGGCAATGACGGTCTCAAGCGCGAGATAGCCAGCGGCGCCGTGCCGCTCAAAGAATGCTACTTGAGGCTTAACGATGCCGACCCGGCCGGTCGCCGCTTCGATGACGCGGAGCCCGAACTCTTTGACACCCGACGCCGAATCCGAAAGCCCCCATGCCGTGAGCAACTCTGCGTGCGGATCTATCCCGAGGCACAATTGCCCGTACTCGCTGAATGCCGCACCGAGGCGACCTCCGAAACTAAGGCCTAGCAAGGCTCTCAGCCCGTTCGATCGCGTAGTCCTGCAATGACTTCACCGAGAACCCCTGCGTAATCGCTTCGAAGGATGCAACGGCGGCGCCCACTTGAGCGATCGTTGTGAACAGCGGCTTATCTGCAGCAACAGTCGCTGTGCGGATCTCGTAGCCGTCTGCCCTCGCACTGCGCCCGCTTGGCGTGTTGATCACGACATCCACCTCACCATTGTCGATGAGCTCAACAATCGAAGGCTCGCCGTCGATGACCTCCTGACCCATCGAGTATTTGCGCACGACGCGGGCTTCGATACCGTTTCGAGCGAGCACCTCGGCGGTTCCCTCCGTCGCGAGAATCGTGAAGCCTAGCTGGCTCAGTCTCAGTACCGGCAATACAATCGCTCGCTTATCGCGGTCAGCAACCGAAACGAAGACTGCGCCGGTTGCCGGGAGTCCGCCGTATGCCGCTTCCTGTGACTTTGCGAATGCCTTCGGAAAGTTCGAGTCAATGCCCATGACCTCGCCGGTCGAGCGCATCTCCGGACCGAGCACTGAGTCAACAATGTGACCTTCGACAGTACGGAAGCGCTTGAAGGGCAAGACGGCCTCTTTCACGGCGACCGGCGCATCCATTGGTACGACAGAGCCGTCTTGAGTCGGCAGCAGCCCATCGGCGATCAACGAGCGGATGCTCCGACCGACCATGACAAGCGCAGCAGCCTTGGCCAGTTGAATGCCGAGAGCCTTTGACACAAATGGCACCGTGCGCGAGGCGCGTGGATTTGCCTCGAGCACATAGAGCACACCCTGGCCGATCGCGAACTGCACATTGATGAGTCCCTGCACCCCGATGCCGCGAGCGATTGCCAGGGTAGCCTCGCGCACTCGATTGATTACATCGCGCCCGAGCGTCACTGGCGGAAGTGTGCACGCCGAGTCACCGGAGTGGATTCCCGCCTCTTCGATGTGCTCCATGATGCCGCCGATATAGAGTTCGGTGCCGTCGAAGATCGCATCGATGTCAATTTCGATCGCGTCATCCAAGAACCGATCGACAAGCAATGGCGAACCGGGTGCGATGATGGCTTGATCCTTGACGCGCTCGAAATACGATCGCATCGATTCGGTGTCGTAGACGATCTCCATGCCCCGCCCCCCGAGTACGTGACTCGGTCGCACAAGCACCGGATATCCGATCGACTCGGCGATCGCGATAGCTTCGCGCTGATCGGTTGCTGTGCCGTTCTTTGGCGAAATGAGGCCGGCGTCCGCCAAAATCTCTGAGAACAGGCCGCGTTGCTCTGCGAGATCAATCGCCTCTGGCGTTGTGCCAAGAACGGGCACGCCAGCATCTTTGAGGCCCTGCGCGAGCCCGAGTGCGGTTTGGCCGCCGAGCTGCACAATGACACCGACGAGCTCGCCGGACTGGCGTTCGGCGTGAATGATCTCAAGCACATCCTCGAGGGTGAGAGGCTCGAAGTACAAGCGGTCGCTCGTGTCGTAGTCGGTCGAGACCGTCTCGGGGTTGCAGTTGATCATGATCGTTTCGAAACCGGCATCGGAGAGGGCAAACGAGGCGTGCACGCAGGAGTAGTCAAATTCAATGCCCTGACCGATTCGGTTCGGGCCTGACCCGAGGATCACAACCTTTCTGCGTTGGCTCGGAATCACTTCGGTCTCGAAGTCGTAGCTTGAGTAGTGGTAGGGCGTCAGCGCTGGAAACTCGCCGGCGCAGGTGTCGACGGTCTTGTAGACCGGCCGAACACCCAACTGCCAGCGCAAGGCTCGCACTTCAGACTCCTGGATGCTCCGGAGTTGCGCAATCTGGTGGTCGCTGAAGCCGTGGTTCTTGGCCAAGCGAAGCAAGATTGCATCCAGCGGCACAAAGGCTGAGACCTCGACGGCGACTTCGTTGATGAGCGCGATCTGGTCGACAAACCACGGGTCGATACCGGTCGCGTCGAAGACTTCCTCGACTGTCGCCCCGGCGCGCATCGCCTGCTGCACTGTAACGATACGACCATCGGTCGGAACGCTTGCGAGCGCCAGTAGCGCAACTTTGTCACCGGGCTCGCCCAGCCAGTGAAAGCTACTGCCGCGCTTCTCGAGAGAACGCAATGCCTTCTGCAGGGCCGTCGAATAGTTGCGACCGATTGCCATCGCCTCGCCGACCGATTTCATGGTCGTTGTCAACCGAGTATCGGCAGCGGGAAACTTCTCGAAAGCGAAGCGCGGAACTTTGACAACGACATAGTCGAGGGTGGGCTCGAAGCTCGCCGGGGTCACCTTCGTGATGTCGTTCGGGATCTCGTCGAGCCGGTAGCCGATCGCGAGCTTCGCCGCGATTTTCGCAATCGGGAAGCCGGTGGCTTTCGATGCCAAGGCGCTCGAACGGGAAACTCTCGGGTTCATCTCAATCACGATCACACGACCGTCGGCAGGATTCACTGCGAACTGGATATTGCAACCGCCGGTGTCGACGCCGACCGCTCGGATGATGTCGATGCCAATGTTGCGCAAGTTCTGGTACTCACGGTCGGTCAGGGTGAGAGCCGGGGCGACGGTGATCGAGTCTCCGGTGTGCACGCCAACCGGGTCGACGTTCTCGATCGAGCACACCACAACCGTGTTGTCTGCCGTGTCGCGCATGAGTTCGAGCTCGTACTCTTTCCAACCCAGAATCGACTCTTCAAGCAGCACCTCGGTCGTCGGGCTCTGATGCAGGCCGTCCGTGACCATTCGCTCGAGGTCTTCGCGGTTGTATGCGAAACCCGAGCCAAGCCCTCCCATTGTGAACGACGGACGGATAACGAGTGGATATCCGAGATCCTCAGCGAAGTGGATCGCCTCGGAGACCGTGTGCGCAATGTGGCTTCTGGCAACGTCGGCACCGACATCCAACACCAGCTGTTTGAAGATCTGGCGATCCTCGCCCTTGTTGATCGCCTCGAAATTGGCGCCGATGAGTTCGACACCGTACTTCTCAAGAATTCCGTGTTGGTGTAGCTCGATCGCTGCGTTGAGGGCGGTTTGCCCTCCGAGGGTCGGCAAAATCGCATCGGGCTTCTCTTTCGCAATGATGCTCTCGATCACCTGCCAAGTGATCGGCTCAATGTAGGTTGCATCAGCGAAGTCGGGATCAGTCATGATCGTTGCGGGATTCGAGTTGACGAGGATGACTCGGACACCCTCCTCTCGCAGCACTCGACATGCTTGTGTGCCGGAGTAGTCAAACTCGGCCGCCTGTCCGATAACGATCGGTCCGGAGCCGATAACGAGAACCGAGTTGATGTCGGCGCGCTTAGGCATTCGACTCCTTGTGCGAAACAACCAGGTCGCGAAACCGGTCGAACAGGTAGTTGGCGTCATGCGGCCCAGCGGCAGCCTCCGGGTGGTATTGCACCGAGAACGCGGGGATGTCGAGCGCTCGTAATCCCTCAACAACGTTGTCGTTGAGGTTGACGTGGCTCACCTCAACCCGACCGAATCCAGCCGGACTCTCGCTCACGACACCGATCGGCGCGTCGACGGCGAAGCCATGGTTGTGGCTCGTAATCTCGGTGCGGCCGGTCAACACGTCAAGAACCGGCTGATTGATGCCTCGGTGCCCGAATGGCAGCTTGTACGTTCCGTAGCCGAGTGCTCGGCCAAGCAACTGATTGCCGAAACAAATGCCGAAGAACGGCAATCCAGCGCGCAAGACGCCTTGCAGGAGTTCGACATGCTGATCGGATGCCGCGGGGTCGCCCGGCCCGTTCGAATAGAACACGGCAACCGGCGAGAGTGCCAGAAGTTCATCGAGCGTGCTGGATTGCGGCAGCACGTTGACCTCGAAACCGCGCGCAGCGAGATAGGTGATTGTGGAGGTCTTGACGCCGAGATCGAGTACCGCGAGCGTGCCGATCGACTCGCCGCGTGCCGCGACGATGTAGCCGCTTTCGGTGGAGACTTCCCGAGATAGATTGCGTCCATTCATCGCGTCGGTGGCACGCACGAACGCTAGTTGCTCGTCGAGCGTTAGCATGGCATCCGCACCGCTGAAGATGCCGCCGCGCATCGCACCCGCGTCACGCAATCGTCGAGTCACGGCTCGAGTATCGATGCCGCTGATTCCGACGACGCCCTCGGCAAGGAGTTGCGCATCGAGCGAGCCGGTCGCGCGGTGATTTGAGACAACACGCGACGGGTCACGAACGACGAAGCCAGACACCCAGATGCGCGAGGATTCAGAGTCTTCCCCGTTGACGCCGGTGTTGCCGATGTGCGGCGCTGTCATCACGACAATCTGACCGGCATAGCTCGGATCGGTAACCGTCTCCTGGTACCCCGTCATTCCAGTTGCGAAGACGACTTCTCCGAGAGAGCGTCCTGTGGAACCGTAGGCGCGGCCGTGAAAGGCCGATCCATCTTCGAGAACGAGCCATGCCTCTGATGATGCGGTCATGATGCTGAGGCCTCTCGGTGGAGCATCTTCTCAAGTGCGGTATCGAACGCCCCCGGCGAGTCGAGCCTGAAATAGCTGTCAACCGATTGATCGCCGAGCGCCCACTCGAGCACATGCAGTCCGTCGGACTCAACGACACGATCGATCGTCCAGGTCGCGCGTCGAACGCCGTGCACGCTTGCGGCCTCAAGCCACCAGAGCCGCTCCCCCGGCCGTTCGATGAGTACGCCGGCGTCTGTGACTGTCAAGGTCGCTACGCTCCTGAAGCCAAGCCCGTGGACGGCGATCCGATCCAGTGGATCACCGCTGATGGTTGTCGCGACATAGCGCGCCGAGAATACTCCGATGCCGGTTCCGGTTCCGGTGCCCTCCGGTGGCGCGGGAGGCGCAGCAATGGCCGACTGCCGACGCAGCCGTGCCCGCCAACCCAAGCCCATGAGCGCAAGCAGGAGGACAAGGAGCCCGAGCACTACCAACATCAGCACCGACCTATCCACGTGACTCCTTTGCGTACGCGGCGACCGAATCGGCATCGAGCAGTTCGCCGTCGATGACCGTTGGGTAGCCGTTATGGATCGTAGCCATAACCCGACCCGGGAGTTCTCTGCCGAGGTACGGAGAGTTTCTTCCCTTTCCCTTGAGACTGTCGATCGTGAACTCGCGCTTGGCGCTCGGGTCGATGATCGTCAGGTTCGCAGGGCTTCCGTCAGCAAACGCTCTGTCGAAGCCCGCAAGACCCCCGATCTCCGCTGGCTTGACCGAGAGCACCCGGGCCACGTCGGTCCACGTCAATTGGCCGGTGTCAACCATGGCGTGCTGCACAACGCTGAGCGCGGATTCAAGGCCGACCATGCCGTTCGAAGCTTCTGCCCAGGCGCACTCCTCGGCTTCCGGCGGGTGCGGGGCGTGGTCAGTGGCCACGATGTCGATTGTCCCGCCGGCTAGCGCGGCACGCAGTGCGTGAATATCCTCCTCGCGACGCAACGGTGGGTTTACCTTGAATCGGGAGTCGAAGCCACGCACTAACTCTTCGTTCAGAAGCAGATGGTGAGGGGTCACCTCGGCCGTGATCTTGATTCCGCGAGCCTTCGCCCAGGCAATAACCTCGACAGACCCCGCGGTCGAGACATGACAGACGTGCAATCGCGCGCCGACATGCTCCGCGAGCAGTGCGTCACGCGCGATGATCGACTCCTCAGCCACCGCCGGCCAGCCGGCGAGCCCGAGTTCACTGGAGACAGTTCCCTCGTTCATCTGGGCGTCGATCGTCAAACGCGGATCCTGGGCGTGCTGAGCGACGACTCCTCCGAAGGTTTTGACGTACTCAAGCGCACGCCGCATGAGCAGGGAGTCGTGAACGCACTGTCCGTCATCGGAGAACACTCGCACTGCGGCTCGCGACTTAGCCATAGCGCCGATCTCGGCGAGGCGTTCGCCCGCGAGGCCGACGGTGACCGCTCCGATCGGCCGGACTGTCACGTAACCGTGTGATTCTCCGAGTGAGTGCACTTGCTCGACAACGCCAGCAGTATCTCCGACGGGCATGGTGTTTGCCATGGCGAAGACCGCCGTGAACCCGCCAATGGCGGCCGCTCGGGAACCGCTCAGCACCGTTTCGCTGTGCTCAAAGCCTGGTTCACGCAAGTGTGTGTGCAAATCAACGAGTCCAGGCAGCGCGAGCAATCCAGCTGCCTCGATCACGCGACGCGGCGATCCTGCGAGCTCGCTCACGTACTTGCCGTCGTCAATGTGCAGGTCACGCCGAGTACCATCCGGCAACCCTGCGCCGCGGATCACGATGCTCATGCGGCGGTGCCGGTGCCGGTGCCGGTGCCGGTGGCAGTGTCGGTGCCAGTGCCGCTGCCGGTGCCTGTGAGCAGTTC
>CAZCOC010000068.1:0-7254 GCA_964500075.1 uncultured Salinibacterium sp. | reverse complement strand
GGATCGCGGTGATCGGGCTGAGCCTTCAGGACATCGCGACAGCGATCGACGGTCGTCTCGCGAAGAGTGCCGACCCCCAGGCGGTGGTGTCGGGGGCTGTCGAGACGGACTCCAGGCGGCTGCAGCCGGGTGGCGTCTTCTTCGCACTGCCGGGCGAAGTCACCGACGGTCATCTCTTCGTCAACCAAGCCCTTGAAGCGGGCGCGGTAGTTGCCGTTGTTGAACGTGAACTGGATGTCGCGATTCCTCAGATCGTTGTTGCGAGCTCCCTTGTGGCACTGTCGACATTGGCCAAAGAGGTGCTTGATCGGGTCCGGAGCGCTGGCGAGGCGAATGGGTCGACGATTCACGTGGTTGCGGTCACGGGCTCGAATGGCAAAACCACGACCAAGAACATGCTTCGCGGCATCTTCGAGGCCGAGGGCCCGACGGTCGCGCCGCGCGGATCATTCAACAACGAGGTCGGCGCTCCGATCTCGATACTTGAAGTCGACTATGACACCCGATTTCTTGTGGTCGAAATGGGAGCAGACTCGGTCGGCGACGTTCGAAAGCTCGTCTCTGTCGCGCGACCAGATGTCGGGATCGTGCTCACTGTTGGAATGGCCCACATCGGCAAATTTGGTGGCCAGGATGCCATCGCCCACGCGAAATCCGAAATGGTCACCGATCTGCCAGAGTCCGCCATCGCAGTGCTCAACGTCGACGACGGGCGCGTTGCGGCGATGGCTGAGCTCACGAGGGCGAGTGTGCAGTGGTTCGGACTCGGCGCAGGCGCAGACGTGCGCGCCGAGCACCTTGAGGCGACGGCATCCGGAACCCACTTCACCTTGACCGCCGACGGCGAGTCCCTGCCCGTGAACCTGCGAATTCTTGGCGAGCACCACGTGTCGAACGCGCTTGCTGCGATCACCGCGGCGCGCGCGGTCGGCGTACCGGTTGAACGGTCTGTCGCTGCGCTCGAGCACATGACACTCGCCGAACGCTGGCGCATGCAATTGCTGGATGCCGCGAACGGCATCACCATCATTAATGACGCGTACAACGCCAGCCCCGAGTCTGTGGTTGCGGCGCTGAAGACGCTCGCTCAGCTCGGTCGAGGCGGAAGGCGCTCTGTCGCAGTGCTGGGCGAGATGGCAGAACTCGGGGACTTTGCGGACGAGGAACACGACCGGATCGGTCGACTCGTGGTGCGACTCAATATTCAGAAGCTCATCGTCGTGGGGCATGCCGCGCGGCACATTCACAATGCCGCATCACATGAGGGATCGTGGGATGGAGAGTCGGTGCTCGTTGCCGACGTCGATGAAGCATACGATGTGCTTCGTGACGAGTTGCGGGATGGGGATATCGTTCTCGTGAAGTCCTCAAATTCGGCAGGGCTGCGACTGCTCGGTGACCGACTCGCTGGGCTCGACTCGTGATCGCGATCCTGATCGGCGGCGGTGTATCCCTCGCATTTACGCTGCTGCTGACGCCGCTGTTCATTCGACTGTTCCGTCATCTGAAGTGGGGTCAATTCATCCGGGACGACGGTCCGCAATCGCATCACATTAAGCGCGGAACGCCGACCATGGGCGGCATCATTTTCATCACCGGCGCAGTTGTCGGCTACTTCGTCGGACATGCCCTCTCAAGCGAACCGGTCACGCTGTCTGGGCTCTTGGTCATCTACCTCATGGTTGGACTCGGTGCCATCGGGTTCATCGACGACTTCATGAAGACTCGCAAACAGCGCAGCCTCGGGCTTGGCGGCTGGGCAAAAGTTGCCGGTCAGGTCATTGTTGCTGGCGGTTTCGCTGCGCTCGCTCTGAATTTTCCGGATGCCGCTGGCCACACTCCGGCATCCTCAATGATCTCGGCCGTTCGAGACATCCCTTGGCTCGACTTCATGGTGTTCGGAGCTGTCATTGGCGGCATCCTGTTTGCCGCCTGGGTCACGCTGATCATCGTGAGCGCCTCAAACGGGGTCAACGTCGCTGACGGCCTTGACGGACTCGCTACCGGGGCGGCAATCTTTGCAATCTCCTCCTACATCTTCATCGGATTCTGGCAGTTCAATCAGGCCTGCTCAAATCTGCAACTCGATCCGGATCTGGCGTATAAGTGCTACGAGGTGCGCGACCCGCTCGACCTAGCGATCATGGCGGCAGCGCTGTCCGGGGCGCTCATCGGCTTTCTGTGGTGGAACACCTCGCCAGCGCAGGTCTTTATGGGCGACACCGGCTCGCTCGGCATTGGTGGCGCTCTTGCAGCCTTCGCAATCCTCAGCCGCACGGAGTTGCTACTCCTGATCATCGGAGGCTTGTTCTTGATCGTGACGGGCTCGGTGATACTGCAACGGGCCTACTTCAAAATCAGCGGCGGAAAACGAATCTTCCTGATGAGTCCACTGCATCATCATTTTGAGCTCAAGGGCTGGGCCGAGATTACCGTCGTCGTGCGCTTCTGGTTGATCTCCGGACTCTTTGTTGCCGTCGGCGTCGGCCTATTCTACCTCGAGTGGGTTTACCAGTAGCGGTGCGCGATCTTGATGAACTGACGAGTTGGCGCGCTGAGTGGAGCGGCTTGCGAGTTGCTGTGCTCGGCCTCGGTGCGACCGGACTTTCGGCAACGGACTCGCTCGCAGAGCTTGGCGCGGACGTGCTTGTCGTCGCCGCAGAAGCGTCAGTGGAGCGCGCGGCCATCGTCGAGGTGGCCGGCGCACGGCTCGTGCTTGACGCTGGCGCAGAATCCTCGCTCGAGAAGCATGATCCCGAGTTGTTCGTGGTGTCGCCGGGCTACTCGCCGGATCACCGGCTTATCGTGTGGGCTCAAGACCGCGGCATCCCGATCTGGGGAGACATTGAACTGGCATGGCGGCTGCGGGACAAGGTGGGGGAGCCCGCTGAGTGGATTGTTGTCACTGGAACGAACGGCAAAACCACAACCGTCCAATTGACTGAACACCTGCTGCGCGGGGCGGGACTGCGGGTTGCCGCCGTCGGTAACATCGGGATTCCGGTGCTCGACGCGGTGCGGCGGCCAGACGTGTTCGACGTGCTCGTCGTCGAACTTTCGAGTTTTCAATTGAAGTGGCTCGCGCGAGCAGGCTCAGGGTCGCTCCACCCACTCGCGAGCGTGTGCCTGAACCTTGCCGACGACCACCTCGATTGGCACGGTTCAGTAACGGCATACCGCGAGGCCAAGGCCACCGTGTATTGGAACACCAAGGTTGCTTGTGTCTACAACAAGGCCGATCGCGCGACCGTCTCGATGGTCGAAGATGCCGAGGTTCAGGAGGGTGCTCGGGCTATCGGATTCGGGCTCGACGCCCCGGGTCCAAGCGACTTCGGAGTGGTCGACGGAATCCTTCTCGATCGGGCATTCCTTGAGGATCGTGAGCGTGCAGCCCTCGAGCTAACGACCGTGGCTGAGCTGAGCGATGCTGGCCTTGCGAGCCCGCACAACGTATCGAATGTGCTCGCGGCTTGCGCACTCGCGCGCGCCGCTGGCGCACCAATTGCGAGTGTGCGCGCGAGCCTGGCGAGCTTCCGGCTCGACGGTCACCGCACCGAGACGGTCGCGTTCGCCAGCGAGATTCTGTGGGTCAACGACTCGAAGGCGACCAACCCGCACGCAGCAGAGGCCGCCCTTCGGTCGTACGACTCTGTCGTTTGGGTGGTAGGCGGATTGCTCAAGGGCGTCGACATCAACGCTCTCGTGAAGGGCAACGCCAAGCGGCTTCGCGCGGCGGTTGTTATCGGCCGCGACCGCGACGCAGTGCTGTCGGCCTTCGCGCGACACGCCCCGCAGGTCGCCGTTCTTGAGGTATCCGCGAGTCAGACTGATCAGGTCATGCTCGAGGCCGTGCGCCTAGCGGGTGGCGTTGCGTTCCCTGGCGACGTCGTTCTGCTGGCTCCGGCCGCGGCATCCATGGATCAGTTTGTGGATTACGCGGATCGCGGTCGCCGATTTGCAGCGGCGGTGACGGAGTACCTGGGAGGTGAAGATGGCATCGAGGACAGCCGAACGTAGCCCGCGCGGTCCGATTGTGGCCCGCGTTCCAGTCGCGACTATCTTCCGCGCCGAGAATCGCACCTACTTTCTCATTCTCGGCACCACGATCTTTCTCGTGCTGTTCGGCCTCGTCATGGTGCTGTCTTCGTCGTTCGTCGAGGCTCAATCGACCGGGGATGATCCGTTCGGGGTGTTTATCCGACAGAGCCTCTACGCCGTCATTGGGATCCCGCTCATGCTGTTGGCTTCCCGCATGCCAGTATCGTTCTGGAAGCGCTGGGCTTGGCCGGCCATGCTGCTCGGCGGAGTGATGCAGTTGCTTGTCTTTGTGCCGGGCGTCGGCTTCGGTTATGGCGGAAACACCAACTGGATCGCCATCGGCAGTATCACGGCCCAGCCATCTGAGTTTGTGAAGTTCGCACTGATCGTCTGGGTCGCTTGGGTGCTTTCGACGAAAGAGCAGCTGCTTGCCGACTGGAAGGAACTCGCGCTGCCGATCGCCCCGGTCGCCGGGCTCGCTATCGGCCTCGTACTCATCGGCAATGACCTCGGCACAGCGAGCATGATGGTGCTGATCGTGCTCGGCTCGATGTTTTTCGCGGGAGCTAAGCTGCGCTTTCTCCTCGTTGCCGTTATTGCGATTGGTCTCATCGTTCGCGTCATTGCGTTCGCGAGCCCATCCAGAACGCAACGCATCGACATCTGGCTCAACGGATGCACTCAAGCCGACTATCAAGGACTGTGCTGGCAGTTGCAGCACGGAATGTGGGCGCTCGCATCTGGCGGGGTGTTCGGGGTCGGTTTAGGCAACTCGAAGGCGAAGCGCAATTGGTTGCCGGAGGCCGAGAATGACTTCATCTTCGCAATCATCGGCGAGGAACTCGGACTCCTCGGCGCCATCGTGGTGCTTGCCCTGTTCGTCGTGCTTGCGATGGGGTTCGTGCGAGTAATCCGCACGACGCGCGACAGCTACGCACGTATCGCTGTTGCGGGCGTCATGGTCTGGGTTATCGGGCAAGCATTTGCGAACATCGCAGTCGTGCTCGGCGTGCTCCCGGTTCTCGGGGTTCCATTGCCGTTGATATCGGCTGGTGGCTCAGCGCTTATCGCGACCCTGCTCGGCATCGGCCTCGTCCTGTCGTTTGCCCGCGACGGTCGGGCTGCTCACAGCGCACCGGTCGAGCAGAGTCCGGCGGATCGTTCACGCCTCCTGGCCGCTGAACGCGGACGCTCCCGCTCGTGACAACGTACTTATTGGCCGGCGGCGGGACTGCCGGCCACGTCAACCCTTTGCTGGCGATCGCGGATCGACTGCGTGCGCGCGAACCTCGTGCCGAGGTGCTCGTGCTCGGAACCGCTGAAGGCATCGAGGCGCGACTGGTTCCGGAGCGTGGCTATGAGCTCATAACGATCCCACGGTTGCCATTCCCGCGTCGACCGTCCGGTGCTGCTTTTCGATTTCCGAAGGCGTTCGCCGAGACGGTTACACAAATTCGCGGGATCATGCGAGAACGCGGCGTGGATGTCGTCGTCGGCGTTGGAGGCTACGCTGCCGCGCCCGCGTATGTTGCGGCGAACCGCGAGTCATTACCACTTGCCATCCACGAAGCCAACGCGCGCCCCGGAATTGCCAATCGCCTCGGTGCTCGCTACACCTCGCACGTCGGAGTGGCGTTTGAAGGCACCCCACTTCCTCGTGCCACAGTGGTAGGGATGCCGCTTCGAGTCGAGATCGAGATGCTTGATCGGTTTGCTGCCAGACAGGAGGCAATCGGGTTCTTCGGGCTTGAGGCACAGCGCCCAACGCTCCTCGTGACTGGCGGTTCCTCGGGGGCATTGCGCATCAATGAAACCGTCTCTGATTCCATCGCGGCTATTCTCGGTCTCGGATGGCAAGTCATCCACATCACGGGCGAATTTCGCGAGCCAGTCGAACACCGCGGCCTGCCCGGCTATCGCGTGCTCAAGTACTGCGACCGAATGGAGCTCGCACTTGCCCTCGCTGACCTTGCGGTTGCCCGGGCGGGAACCTCGACCGTTGCAGAACTGGCGGCGATCGGAGTTCCAGCCGTATTCGTGCCATATCCGGTCGGCAACGGCGAGCAGAAGCTCAATGCGCGCAAAGCGGTGAGAGCGGGAGGCGCGACCATCGTCTCCGACGCCGCATTCACTCCCGAGTGGGTGTCGACGGAGTTGGTTTCGCTGTTGCGCGACCGCGCCCGCATCGCTGACATGGCAGCGAGAATGGCAACGACGGGCATTCGAGATGCCACGGACCGCATGATCGCAATCATCGACAGTGCGGCTGCGGCTGCGACCAGCGCGCGGCACTAGCATTGCCAAAATGATCAAACCCGATCTTTCAATGCCACTCCCCGCTGAACTCGGGGTCATGCACTTCGTCGGAATCGGCGGATCGGGGATGAGCGGAATCGCTCGCCTGTTTCTTGCTGCAGGTCACGCGGTCAGCGGCTCAGACCGCACCGAGAACCACGCCACCGATGAGCTTCGGGCGCTTGGTGCAATCGTGTCGATCGGTCACGACGCGACCAACCTTGGCAACGCAAGTGCCCTTGTCTATACCGGGGCGCTCTGGCCGGACAACCCTGAGTATCTCGCGGCGCGCGAACGCGGCATCCCGACCCTGCACCGATCGCAGGCATTGGCCTGGCTCATCGCACGCCACCGGCTCATCTCGGTCGCGGGTGCACACGGCAAGACCACCTCGACCGGCATGATTATCACCGCGCTGGTCGAGCTCGGCGCCAACCCGAGCTTCGTCAACGGCGGGGTGATTCAATCGCTCGGTGTTAGCGCCGCGCACGGCGACGGTGAGCTGTTCGTCGTCGAGGCCGACGAATCGGACGGAACGTTCCTGTTGTACAACACGGCCGTCGCACTGATCACGAATGTCGACGCTGACCACCTCGATCACTACGGAACGCACGAGGCCTTCGATGCTGCGTTCGTGGAGTTTGCCTCGCGCGCAAGCGAGCTCGTGGTGATCTCAAGTGATGATCCGGGGGCGAAACGTGTCACCAGCCAGTTGCGCCGCGCTCGGGTTATCAGCTTCGGCGAGGATGCCGCGGCTGATGTACGCCTGCATTCCGTCGTGACGGCGGGACCGGTCTCTTTCGTACTGCGCTACCGCGAGCTTGACTATCCAGTCGCGTTGACCGTTCCTGGACGCCACAACGCCATCAATGCGGCCGGCGCGTTCGCGGTACTGGTCGGCCTCGGCTTCGGGCCCGAAGC
>CAZCOC010000067.1:0-7280 GCA_964500075.1 uncultured Salinibacterium sp. | reverse complement strand
TATGTCTGCCCAAAAAAGCCCGCGTCGTGGCGCCTTCCCAGCTGCCGTTGGCATCATTGGATTCAGTGCCATTGCTGGCCTTCTGGTGACCGTCATGGTCGCGCCTGCACTGGCCGTCACCGGTGTGACCGCATCCAGCACGATCGGCATCTTCGATAGCCTGCCCGAGTACGTCACGATTGATCAGCAGCCGGAACGCAACGAGATCTACGCCACGTTCACTGGTTCAGGCAACGACGGCGGGTACTACAAGATCGCCACGATCTACGATCAAAACCGGCAGGAAGTGCCGTACGACCAGATCTCGCAATTCGCGCTCGACGCGGCCGTTGCCGGTGAAGACCGACGCTTCTTCGAGCACGGCGGTGTCGACGTCGCATCAGTCGTGCGCGCAGCGATCGGCAACGTGGTTTCCAGTGACATTGAGAGCGGTGCGTCCACGTTGTCGATGCAACTCGTCAAGCAGATCAACGTGCAGCAGGCGCTCGAGGAGCCAACAGAGGAAGCCCGCAAGGCAGCATATGCGGAGGCGACCGCGACGAGCTTCGATCGCAAGCTTCGTGAGATGAAGCTCGCGATCGGACTCGAGAAGCGCTACACGAAGAAGGAGATCCTGACGGCGTATCTCAACATCGCCTTCTTCGGATCCAACACCTACGGCATTCAAGCAGCAGCTCAGCGCTATTACAGCGTCGATGCCAAGGACCTCACCCTGCCTCAGGCCGCGAGCCTCATTGCGATCGTGCAGTACCCTGCGCTGCGCTCTCTCGATGACCCCGAGAACTTCCCGGCCAACGAAGACCGGCGAGACGTGATTCTGTTCAGCATGCTTGATGTCGGTGACATCACGCAGCGAGAGTACGACGATGCGTACAACACGCCAGTTGACGAAACGACCCTTGTGCCTTCGAGCCCCACGAGCGGCTGCACCTCGGCCTTCTCGCATGCGAAGTGGTTCTGCGACTATGTAGTCAAGAGCGTCAAGGACTTCGAGTTCTTGGGTACCAGCGTTGAGGAACGTGAGAAGAATTGGAAGCGCGGTGGGTACAAGGTCTACACGACCCTCGACCTGGATGCCCAGATTCCGGCACAAGACGCCACCTGGACGTATGCCCCAAACACCGAGACCGCGTTCGCTCTCGGTAGCGCAACGGCCTCGGTGCAGGGCGGCACCGGTCGCGTGCTCGTCATGACCGAGAACAAGGAGTTCAACGACACCCTCGAGGGCGGCGGGCCGACCGCCTCGGCGGTCAACTACAACACAAGTTTCGACTACGGCGGGTCAACCGGCTTCCAGCCCGGCTCGACCTACAAGGTCTTCACCCTGCTCGAATGGCTCAACCAAAACAAGGGAATTAGCGAGCGC
Organism: uncultured Salinibacterium sp.; assembly: GCA_964500075.1. GTDB lineage: Bacteria > Actinomycetota > Actinomycetes > Actinomycetales > Microbacteriaceae > Rhodoglobus. The sequence continues at coordinate 5,914 of CAZCOC010000067.1, read as the reverse complement.
GTTCTGGGTGACGGCCGCACCGTTCCCGGCGCACAGTTCAGAGACTCGTGCAACGGCCCATGGGGCGGCGACGTGAAATTCAAGAACAACTCGGCAGAGAAGGGCATCTTCGACATCCGGACCGGTACAGTCCAGTCGATCAACGGCGTGTTCTTCTCGATGGCCCTGCAGCTCGATTTGTGCAACATCAAAAACGTGGCTGAAAACCTCGGGGTCGAGCGAGCTGATTACGGCCCGCTCCAGACCAACCCGGCATCGATCATCGGTACGAACGAAGTCACACCGCTGAGCATGGCTGGAGCGTATGCAACCATTGGTGCTGGCGGCGTGTTCTGTAAGCCGATCATCATCGACCGAGCAATTGCACCGGATGGCACCGACTTGCCTGGCCAAGCGAAACAGTGCCGTCAGGCGATCTCGCCAGAGGTCGCTGCCACCGCTGCGTACGTTCTTGAGGGCGTTCCACGCACCGGTAACGCGACGTTCTCGAATCCGAACGACGGAATCCCACTGCTCGGCAAGACCGGAACGACGGACGGCGCGACGCAGACCTGGATGGCTGCAGCGACAACAAGTGTCGGCACGGTCGTCTGGGTCGGCAACAGCATCGGATTCCAAGACATTCTGCGTACCTCATACGCCGACGTGTCTGGAATCCGGTTGCGGCACTACATCATGCGGCCAACGCTTGCGGCCCTGAACGCCAAGTACGGCGGCAACGCGTTCCCAGCTCCCGCGACTCAGTTGCTGACAGGATCGGGCCTTGAGGTTCCTGACGTGCGCGGTCGTACTCTTGAGCAAGCCAAGCCATTGCTTGAAGGACTCGGCTTCGTGTTCGCGGATGGCGGTCAGATCGACTCTGAAGCACCGGCTGGAACAATCGTCTCGACCGATCCGTCTCCCGGCACGAAGTCAGCCAAAGGTGTAACCGTTACGGTGTTCACAAGTCGAGGCAACAAGATCGAAGTGCCAGACGTCGTCAAAAACGGCAAAACAAACAGCTACGCCGTCGCCACGGCAACATTGCAGAGTGACGGCTTCACGAACATCGCGCCAGCCGCGTGCGTGGTTGTTGCGATTGGTGATCCAGCAATCGGCTTCGTCACAGCGATGGGGCCTGCCGCTGGGTCGTTTATCTTACCGACTGACCCGATCACTCTGACGGTTGCGCAGGACACGCCCTGCGCACCATAAGGCCAGCCTCCGCAGCGGGGATCGCACTCGGTGCGGTCGCCGCCGCGGGATTCGCGGCCCTCGCTTGGGGCTCGCTCGTTGAGCGCAATCGCTTCACCGTGCGCTACGAAACCTTGCCGATCCTGGATCCCGGCGCCCGGAACATGACGGTATTGCACCTCTCCGATCTTCACATGGCGCCGTGGCAGGCCCGCAAGCAGGAGTGGGTACGCTCTCTGGCGATCATCGAGCCGGACCTGATCATCAATACCGGGGACAATCTTGGACATCCGGATGGTCTGGTCGGAATCGAGCACGCGCTTGCGCCGTTTGCGGATGTTCCGGGCGTCTACGTCAACGGTTCCAACGACTACTACGGACCGAGCCTGAAGAATCCGTTGCACTACTTCGCTGGAACCTCGAACCACAGTGCGAGCGCTGACCGGCTCGACACTGACAGTCTGGAACGCTATTTCACCGACAGTCTCGGCTGGTTGTCGCTCAACAACCGCGCTCGCGCGCTCGAACTGCGTGGTTCTCGCCTTGAGTTCTTTGGCGTGAATGACGCCCATCGAGGCTGGGATCGCCTTGACCAGTTGCCTGGACTGATCGAGGAAATGCGCGAGAACGTTGGCTGGCATGAGGACCGCAGCGGACCAGAGGCAGTCCCGATCGGGGTGACGCACGCGCCGTACCGCCGAGTACTTGACACCTTCGTGAACTACGGCGCCGAAGTCATCTTCGCGGGCCACACCCACGGCGGCCAGGTTCGAATACCCGGCTTGCCGGCTCTGGTCGCGAACTGCGACCTCCCGCGCAACCAGGCCCAGGGCTTGAGCTTGTGGCGTCACGCACGCAAAGCCGCCTACCTCAACGTAAGCGCTGGGATTGGGACCTCAATTTACGCACCGGTGCGCTTCGCCTGCCCGCCCGAAGCCGTCGTCGTGACGTTGACCGCCGGGGATTTCAGCTATTCTTGACGAGGCCCGCCTCTCTTGATGCGTGGCCGCGGGGTGTGGCGCAGCTTGGTAGCGCGCTTCGTTCGGGACGAAGAGGTCGTGGGTTCGAATCCCGCCACCCCGACCGCTGTGAGTTTGACTGGTTTTGCTAGCTGAAATCCGGATCTGGCGCGGTTCGGTAGCTGAATTCGACTTTTGGCCGCCGAGCATTCCCCAGCACGCCATCGCTCTCTTCGAGGTAGCACGACCCGCACAGCGACTCGTATGTGACATTCTCGCCGTCGATGGCCACTTGGTCGCCATCAAACACATAGCGGTCACCGACCTTGCGTGCGTTGAAGACGGCCTTGCGACCGCAGCGACAGATCGTCTTGAGTTCTTCGAGAGAATGGGCAATCTCAAGCAGTCTTCTGCTGCCCGGAAACGCAATGGTTTGAAAATCGGTGCGGATGCCGTACGCCAACACCGGAACGTTATGCACGATCGCAATGCGCAGCAAGTCATCAACCTGTGCCTCAGTGAAGAACTGTGCTTCGTCAACTAGCAGGCAGCTCACCGGCAAGCCAGTGCGCTTGGCAACGAGGCCCTGTTGGCTGGCAAAGATCGCGAGCAGATTGTCTTCGGGAAGCACCGTGAAGTCAACCAAGCGCGTCACGCCCAGGCGCGACACGATCTCGTTGTCGCCTTTCGTGTCGATCGCGGGCTTTGCAAGGAGCACTTGTTGGCCGCGTTCCTCGTAATTGAATGCCGCCTGGAGCAGCGCAGTGCTTTTGCCGCTGTTCATGGCGCCGTATCGAAAATAGAGCTTGCTCACGGCTGGAAGTACCCATCTTCTGCTGCTCGCCTCATGAGGTCCCCCCTTGCGCTCGCCGGGCGACCGACCTTTGCGTACTTCTCCCGGACTCGCCTGAGATAGGTCTTCACCGTCTCGTACTGAACCCCCATCCGCTCAGCGACCTCCCTGGTGCTGAGTCCACTCGAGTAGAGGCCAAGCGCCTTGGCTTCGTTGTGGCTCAGACGCGCTCTCGTCACAGGCGTGGCACCGCTTGGCAGTGGCCGAACTCGACGGGGAGGCGGCGCACCGGGTGTCACACCCATGACACTTCTCGCAATAGCCATGAGCGCATCGGCCGTCTCTGCTTTCGAAACGAACGCGGCTGCTCCTGCCGCACGCGCACGCTCCTGAGCTTCTGGCGTGTCAACTGCCGATAGCACAATCACCGTGGTCCCAGCCGCACGACAGGTGCGAATACGCGCTTTGATCGACACGGACTCTTCCAGCTCGAAGTCAAGGAACAGCAGATCAGTGGGGAACCTGTCACTGTGCACAAGGTCGAGCCACGAGCTCACGACCAGCGATACCTCGAAGTCCGGCGCGTTCGCGCCGATCCACTCAGCCAGTCCATCGAGCACAAGCCCGTGGTCATCGAGGATCGCCAGCCGCACTTTGGTGCGGACCAGCTCATCAACTTCAGGCGTTGATCCCAAGAGTCCTTGCCGTTCGCGCGATCGTCCGCACCGCGAGCTCACGGTCATCAGCGAGCACGACCCCGTAACTCGGAATCAACTCGACGAGACCGTCTCGCCAGCCTTCAAGCCGATCAGGAAAACACTTCTCGATGAGACCGACCATGATCGGCACGGCAGTGGATGCGCCCGGCGAGGCTCCAAGGAGACCAGCGATGCTCCCATCGGCCGCGGCCACGACCTCGGTGCCGAACTGCAGGACTCCGAGCTTCTTCGCATCCTTCTTGATCACCTGTACACGTTGGCCCGCCGTGATCCGGTACCAGTCCTCCGGCTCCGCCCGAGGAATGAAACTCCGCAGCTCGGCGAACTTCGCCGCCGGACTCGCAGCGAGCTGCGAGATCAGATACTTGACGAGCCCGAGGTTGCCAAGCCCTGCCGCGACCATCGGAACGATGTTGTGCCAGCGGATCGAGGCGAGCAGGTCGAGCACCGAGCCGGTCTTGAGAAAGTTCGGACTGAATCCCGCATACGGCCCGAACATCAGGCTGCCGCTCCCATCAATAACCCGCAGATCGAGGTGCGGAATCGACATCGGCGGGGAACCGATGGCAGCCTTGCCGTAGACCTTGGCTGCGTGCTTGGCAACAAGTTCCTGATTATCGGTGCGCAGGAACTCTCCGCTGACCGGAAACCCGCCATAGCCGCGAATCTCCTTGATTCGTGATTGTTGCAGGAGTCCGAGCGCGTAGCCACCGGCACCGACGAACACGAACCGCGCCGTGACGGGGGTGACTGGCGTGCCGCCGATAGAACGCCGCATCGACAACTTCCAGAGGCCGTCTCGCATGCGCTTCAGGTTCGTGACCTGCACCCCGGTGTTGAGCCCAGCGCCGTTGGCCAAGAGGTTCTTCATCAACAATTGCGACAGCGCTCCGAAATCGACATCGGTGCCAGCGTCGATGTGGGTTGCAGCAATCGGTTGCGACTTGCGGCGGCCGGGGATCAGGAGCGGAGCCCATTGGCGGATGACCGCGGCATCCTCGCTGTATTTAAGCCCGGCGAACAGCGGATGATCCTTGAGCGCCTCGTAGCGCTTGCGGAGGTAGTCGACGTTGGCTTCGCCCCAGACGAAGCTCATGTGCGGGGTCGCGTTGATGAAGGCTTTCGGCTCGGGGAGAGCGCCCTCTGTTACGAGCTTCGACCAGAACTGTCTGGAGACCTGAAACTGCTCGTTGACTTGGACAGCACTCGAGATATCGATCGTGCCGTCTGGTCGTTGCGGCGTATAGTTCAGCTCGCACAGCGCCGAGTGTCCGGTTCCCGCGTTGTTCCACGGATTGGAGCTCTCCCCGGCAACAGCGTCCAAGCGCTCGAAGATCTCGATATTCCAGCTCGGTTCGAGCCGCTGCAGCATCGCCCCGAGCGTGGCGCTCATGATGCCGCCGCCAATGAGCGCGACATCGAGAACGTCGGTTGCTGCGGCTGAACTCACGTCGCCAGTTTAGTGCAGGACTACAGGCCAAGCCGTTTGAGCTCAGCATCCATCAGCACCGCGAATTGGGCCACGGCATCCCGCTCTCAGCCGATGATGGTTTCGACAGCTGGCGGTGGCTCCTCGGTTGACCGGAACGGCTCGACGACGACGAATCGTGCGTCAGGAAGCGCCGTCGGGGCAGAGTATCCGGCCAGCGCGACGACTCTTGCTATGAGTTACCCGGCGGCGACCAGTTCGGCAATCTGCACGGCGTTGAGCGCTGCCCCCTTGCGGAGATTGTCGTTGCTAATAAAGAGTGCGAGGCCTCGGCCGTCCGGTACTCCCTCATCGGTACGGATGCGACCCACAAAGCTCGCATCGCGCCCGGCGGCATCCAGTGGCGTCGGTATGTCGCTGAGAACGACACCGGGGGCATCCCGCAACAATTCGGTGGCGCGGGCGACGCTGAGCGGCCTTGCGAACTCGGCATTGATTGAGAGCGAGTGGCCGGTGAAGACTGGAACCCGCACGCAGGTTCCACTCACGAGCAGCCCGGGGAGTTCGAGAATCTTGCGGGTCTCGTTTCGCAGCTTCTTCTCTTCGTCGGTCTCAAAGAGTCCATCGTCAACAATGCTTCCGGCGAGCGGGACGACGTTGAACGCGATGTTCTTCGGGAACTTCTTTGCGGCGGGCAGGGCAACGGCACGCCCATCATGGACGAGGGCGATCGCATCCTGCTCGAGTGCAGAAGTGGTCTGCTCGAGCAACTCGTCGCCGCCGGCAAGCCCAGCGCCGGAGACTGCTTGGTATGTACTGACGATCAGCCGCTGGAGTCCCG
>CAZCOC010000066.1:292-7294 GCA_964500075.1 uncultured Salinibacterium sp. | reverse complement strand
GAGCCAACGACGCGGGCGCCCGTGAGCGGCTTTGACGGCCCGAACTCTTCGCGCAGAGCCATCAGGCCCGGCATTTCGTTCTCGGCGAGTCGAATCTGGTGGCGTCCCGCCTCGGCGAGGGCGAGGTCGGCGACCTTGAATTGGAGGGCGGTGGTCGTAATAGTCATAGCGTTATTCTCTCATCCCGTGGCTGTGCAATTGGCCTACCGTTGGCGCTCAACCGGAGCCATCACTTGCAGCGGAAATCGCCCATCGCCGGAAGCAAACCACGCGTTCAGCGCCGTGACGACCTCGAGCGTCTGCTGCCAGCCGTGGATCGCGATCGAGGGCACGCCGAGGGCGTAGACCGGGTAATCGTTGCCGCCCTCGTCGAGGCGGTCGCCGATGAAGAGCACGTCGGTCACGGTGACTCCGAGGCGCTCAAGAAACCGCGAGACGCCGTAGGCCTTGTCGATGCCCTTGCGCGTCACGTCGATCGAGGTGGATCCGCCACCGCGCACCTCGAGATCGGGCAGCAGGGACACGGCGTAGTCGCGCAGCGCGCGCTTCTTGGCGCCGTCCGGGTCCCACGCCATCTTCTCGGCGACGGGAGCCTGCTGGCCCAGAGCGGAGAAGGTGATCTGGCTGCCGCGATCCTCGATGATGTCGCCCCATGGCTGCGGATGCCACAGCCCGAGCTCGCGCGCGCCCTCCTCGAGCGCGGCGATCGTGCGCTGCTTCTCGTCGTCGGTCAGGTCTTCGGCGTACTGCAGCACCCAGCTCGAGTTCTGCCAGAGGTAGTAGCGCGTGCCGCAGGTGGGCATCAGGTGCAGGTTCGCGAGCGCGTCATCCGGCGCATTAAAACCGTCGAGCGCCTGAGCCTCGAACTGCTCGAACCGACCACCCGAGATGATGCAGACCGGCACCCGCTCGAGAAGCCGCGCGAGTGCCGCGCTCATCGCCGGATCCATACTCGACTTGGATGGCGCGAGCGTGTCATCGAGGTCGAAGATGACGGCCTTGAGGGCAGCGGGGTTCGAGAAGCTCACGCGCCCAAAGCTACATGCCGCATAACCTGCCAGCCGCGCGGCACTGAGAGCCGTTCAGCGTGAGCATCGCACAAGTCGTAGCTGTGCGGGTCGGCCGTATCGCTCAGCGGTCCGAGTACCGCCATCGAATCGGCATAGACGTAGGTGAGGGTCGACTGCGCATCGGCGTTGCATGCGACCTTGCTGCAGGGGCGACCAGTCATAACCCGGCCAGCTTATGACTCCGCTGCCGTGCGGCTGTGAGCCTCGCCGTAGACTTGGGAGCGTGGCAAAACCGACGAAACGCAGTCAGCCGCCGTCGGCACGGGCTGGGTCGCGTGATCGTCACGGTCGTGGCATCCGCGCCGCTGTAACAGGACCGCATCTGCCGATCCTGCGCAGTCGATCAGACCTCTTCGACATGGCTGTCTCGTCGACCGCCGCCTACCTTCGGGAGCTCTGGCCGCTCGAACTCGCCGACGTAAGTTTCGAGGTCGCCGGCTTGCCCGCCGACATCGGAGATTCGCCGGCTGTCGATCGCTGGCGGGTGATTGCCAAGGAGCGCAGGGTGATTCTCTATCGACTACCGATCGAACGGTTGTCGCGGCTGCATCGCTACGACGAACTGCACAAACGGATGATGGTGGAGAGTTGCGTCTTTCGCGCCGTCGCCGAACTACTCGGCAAGGATCCGTGGGATCTCGCACCCGAGCGCTTTCGACACCTGTAGCACTCAAGGCCGGGCGGTTGCGCGACGCAAGTTACGGGAAGATGCGCACCGGCGCAGAGCCGACTCCTGGCGGAGCGAGTGGATAGCCGCCGATAGCCGCGCCATCCGCGAAGCTCAGCGCGGCGTGGAGCTGGTCCGCCCCGCTGACGAGGTAACTCTGGCCGGACGATACCAGCAGCACAGCAGCACTTCGAGCGGCGAGCGTGACCTGCAGCGGGGCTGCGCCGGCCGAACCTAGCTCGGTCAACGACACGGTCACCGGCAACTCGCCTAGGTTCGCGAGGTGCAGGGTCGGTGCCGGGCCGCGTGCCACGGTGAACTGAGCCAAGCCGGTGAGTGGCTGCGCTGAGCTGAGCCAAGCGAAGTCGTTTGCACCACCGGCCAATGCTGGCACCGCCGCGGTAACTCGCACCGCGGCGACGGCCGGCTTATCGGTGTCGACGCGCACCGCATACGAACCGGTGCCGAGCGTTTCGAGCGGCACGTCAGTCACTCGCCCGGCCTCAAACTCGATGCTGAAGGATTCGCCGAGCACAGTGGTATCGCCGGTGCCGCCCGCGCCACCAACGGCAGTGATGGTGACGGTCGCAGTTACGGTGCCCTCCCCCGGCGCGAAGAGTCGAAGGGCAGTCGCGGCATCCGCAAACGCCTCTCCCCCAGCCGCGAGCTCCTGCACGGCAGCGAGATCCGTCAACACCACGCCAGGGATGACTGTTCGCAGCGACGGCTGCGCAGACTCACCGACGAGATCCATGCCCCCCGGCTCGAGCCCGCGCACGATCGACTGCTGGAGGTTGGCAACCACCTGACCGCCAGTGCTCGTCACATGCACGACGGGCGACTCGACGCCGGGCTGGAACCCCGCGAGCGACAGCACACGCTGAGACTGGGGCGCAACGACAATGCCGCTCGTGCCTGGGGCAACGATCGAGCCGCGTTCCCCGAACAACTCGACCCTGACGGTTGCGGAGACCTCGCTCGGGTTGGAGAGGGTGAGGAGGGTCGTACGCCCGACCGCCGTCGAACCGCCGACGAGCCAACTGTCCCCGCTCGGCGTCGCGCAACTTGAGGTCAGTAGCCCGACATAGTCCCCGGAGTTGACCGACTCGGCTTGGGCACCGCTCACGAGCACTTGCGCGCTCGGATCGGCAACACTCGGCAACGTACTGATGAGGGTTGGGGCGGCCGCAGTGCCACCGGTCGCGGCGTCAGATTCGCTCAAGCTCGCGGCATCCACTTGGCCGGTGTTTGACGCGAAGTCGAGCTCGGGTGCGCCCAGCGCCGAAGCCGTCGTCGCGCCCTGGCCGGTGTCATCTGCGAGCCGAAGCGCGCTGCCCGGGCACACCAAGCGCTGGGCCGTCGGAACCGGAGTCACCAGTTCACTCGGCGGCTGCACTGTAATCGACGGCAGCGCAATGACGGATGCCGCGGCGACAACAACCACCGAAGTGGCGACCGCGATAATTCCGGCGAGTACGCGACCACCAACGATCGCGGCACCACGAAGGGTGATGGGTGCCTTCACAGCTTCCGGCGCTTGGTCATCGAACGGGCTGGGATCGAATGCGCTCGTGTCAGGCGCGGCCGCGTCATCGCTCATCGTCAGCCTCCGGCACGCTCAGGTCGGCAGGGGTTGCAGTGACCGTTTGCGCGTTGTCCGCTCGAGCGGAGCGCATCCGCCTGCGCCGCGTTGTCGGCACAGCAAGCAACAGGGTCAGACCGAAGATGATGCCTTGGCCGATAAGAACCGCGCTGTCGAGGGGCGTGTCGAGTGGGCCAGGCCCGCTCGGTGCCGCGCCATCAGCGAGTCCCTCGTAGTGCCACAGGAAGCCGAACGCGGTATCTCCGATCGGGGTCAGGATGCGATACCCGTCGAGCGCCTCGGCTGTGCGCTGACGCACGGCATCTGCTGCGGCATCCGCCACTGTGTTCCTAAGGGTGTTCCCAGAGGTGTTCCCAGAGGCGTCCTCAAGCGTGCCCACAACTGTCGTCGCAGGCGGCGGCAGCAGAACGAAACCGATCTGCAGCGCGTCGAGCTCGGCCGCGACATCGAACCCGCTGCGCGAAGCGATGTTGCCAGCGAGAACGGCGATGCGGCGCTCGGACTCACTCAATTCGGTGCGGGTCGACTGCAACGTCGACCGCTCATCGAGGGTGGTGCCCGCCCCTCGCTGCACGGTCGCCGCGAGACTTCCATCGGACTGAGCAACCAGCTCGAGCGTACCGAGATAGGGTCGTCCGACAGCCTCGGCAGTCACAAAAGCCGGGAGCAGTCTGCCGCTGCCAGCACTCACAGATGACGCTCCGGTCGAGAGCGCAGAAACGAACGGCACGGCGAGCAGCAGGCTCGACACCGCAAGTACGACGGCTGGCAGGGCGGAGCGCCGTCCGAGCGCCTCGATAGCGCCAGTTGCCGCGGCAACGAGCCCCAGCCAGTAGAGGCTGAGTGCGGCGCCCGGCCAGATCGGGGTCGCACTCGAGCCGAGCGAAGCCAGCAGCAGTTGGTTGCCGAGCAACGCTGTGACGAGCCCGAGCAGGGCGACGATGAGGGATGGAATCGACCGACGAGCACCGGGCAGGAACACTGCAAGAAGCGCAAGAGTCGCCAAGGGGGCGAGCAGCACGATGACGACGACCGCGAACGCGCTCGCCGGCAGACCGAACTGAGGGAGCACACTCGCCCAACCGAATCCGTCGCCAGCGGCCGAGCCAATCACAAGTTGAATGCCAGACGGGGCTGAACGCACGACGGTGACTCCGGGATCGACCAACAGTGCGAGCGGCGTTCCACGGCCGAACTGCTCGACGATGAGTGGCGCAAAGAGTGCGGCCGCTGGCAGCGGAATTCCAATCAAACGATGGATGCTCGCCGGTCGAGCCACAATCCAGCCGATGAGGCACACGATGAGCGCTGGCACCAGCACCGGGGATGCCGCGGCAATCGCCGCAAACAGCAGAGCCGCCACGGCCGCGAGTGACCAACTGCGCGCCGCGAGCAGCACAGCGGTGACGAGCACCGGCAGCAGCAGGTGGGCGATCACGGCGCCGAGTTGGCCCTCGGAGAGTGACGAAAGGAAAGGTGGGGCGAGTGCCCATGCGATCGCGGCAACACCCGGCGCCCAGCCGCGAGTGAAGAGCCGCGCCGCGCACCACCACGCTCCAAGCGCGGCGAGCGGCAGAGCGGCCAAGTACAGCAGGACAATGCTGAATGACGGTGACCAGAAGGTCAGGCTGCCAAGCACCGCAAGGAGCGAGGCAAATGGGTCGGCCGAGCCGAGAAATCCCCCACCGACGTCGCGCCAGCCGTAGCCGACGTGCGACCAGAGTTCTGCCGCCGTTGCCGAGAGCGGCACGAGTCCGCCTCCTGTGACGGCCTGCGCCGCCGCGTACCCACCGAGGGCGACGGCAGCGATGCCCGCCATGAGGAGCACCACCCACGCTCCACCGGCCGAGAAGAACCCCGGCCGCTCACGCTCGACTGGTCGATCGACCGCTGCGGCCGAGCGTTCTTGCGCCTTCAGCTCACGCAAGACCCCCGATGTTGCTCGCAGCGGAGCGATGACACCCCAGCCAAGTTCGCGCGTGCGCCGGATGCTCCGCCGAGCGGCAACCACACGCCCGTCGAAGGCCGCCGCGATGGCCGCAGTGAACTCACCGCCGACAAAGCCGGGCCGCTTGGCCACGAGCTGTCCGAGCGAGCGAGCGAGCGCGAGCGGCAGCAGGCTCAGCCAGTGGAATGGCAGGGTGATCGCGGGCGCGTAGGCGAGGCGACGATGGAGTTGGGCAGAGCGCTGCAGTCGATTGTGCCGCCCGGCCGCAATCGATCGACGCCCGAACATCTCCGCAGGGCCGGCACTGGCAACCCGAGCGCTCGGAACGCCGACGACACGGTGGCCAGCGAGCCGCACGCGAACGCAGAAGTCGAGTGCGGCATCCACACTCGGCAGGGCGGGATCGAAGCCGCCGAGCGCAGTCCATACCCGGCGCCGCACCAGCATGCCGTTTGCAGCGACGCCAAGAAAGTCGCTCTGCAGGTCATATTGCGCTTGGTCGAGTTCATCGGTGACGAGAACAAGGGAACGACCGAATCGCGTCATCGTCTCGCCGAAGCTCGAGATGACATCCGGAGCATCCCAGCGCATCAGTTTTGGGCCGGCGACGGCGACGGATGGTGCGACTTCAACCGCCCCGAGCAGTCTGGACAGTGCGCTGGGATCTGGCGCACTGTCGTGACCGAGCAGCCACAACCAGTCGTCGTCACCCTGGCCGGGCTGCGCGACCTTGAGCGCGTGCGCAATCGCGGCACCGAATGAGTTGCGACCGCGAGTGCCGACGGTCTGGGCCGAGGCGCCGTGCGCGCGCGATTCCCGCTCGAGCAGCGCGATCGAGGCATCGGCAGAGTCGGCGTCGACGAACATGATCGCATCCGGTACGCGGGTCTGAGAGGCGAGTGCACTCAGGGTTCTCGGAAGGAACGCCGCTCCGTTCCCGGCGACCAGGATCACGCTGACTCTCGGCTGCATAACCGTTCGAGACTATGCGTTGGCACCCGTTGCGGAGCCCCGGAACACGCAGTTGCCTGCGAAGAGGTTAGGCGCGCTTGCGCAACTTTCGACGTTCCCGCTCAGAGAGTCCGCCCCAAATGCCGAACCGCTCGTCGTTTTGCAGCGCATAGTCCAAGCATTGGTTGCGCACCTCGCAGCTCGAGCAGATCTTCTTGGCGTCGCGCGTTGAGCCGCCCTTCTCCGGGAAGAAGGCTTCGGGGTCGGTCTGTGCACACAGCGAGTCCGACTGCCAGCCGAGCGGGTTTTCGTCGAGCTGTGGCTGGCGAACGCCAGGAACACCGAGTCTGACCGGATCGACAAACCAGTCGTCTGGAACGCTCGCGCGGTACCCGTTGTTCGCCATCTGCTCTGTCTCCCATCCGCGTGCGAACCGGCTTGTGCGCATCGCGATTGTGATAATTACACCGTTGTAGTTACCCCTGCGTCAAGTCGCAGATGATAAATGGCTCAATCTCAGTCGGAGGGTTGCAGCGCCCGGCGTGTTGCAATCCACTGGCTCTCGACCATTTCGTGAAGACTGTGGCGCATCCGCCAATCGAGGTCGCGCGTGGCGAGATCGCCAGCAGCGACGATGCGGGCGGGGTCACCCGGGCGCCGAGGGGCGATCTCCGGAGTGAACGCGATGCCGGTCACCTCGGCGACGGTCGCCATGATCTCGCCGCGCGCGACCTCGATTGGCGGATGCGCCACAGTCTTCACG
>CAZCOC010000066.1:0-282 GCA_964500075.1 uncultured Salinibacterium sp. | reverse complement strand
GTCGCCATGATCTCGCCGACCGAGATGCCAGTTCCGCTGCCGAGGTTATACGCGGGTTCAAGTGTGAGGTCTGCGTCAAGGCGCTGCGCCGCGGCAACGTGCGATGCCGCCAAGTCGGTGACGTGGAGGTAGTCGCGCACGTTCGTGCCGTCGGCCGTTGGGTAGTCATTGCCATTGAGGCGCGGAGTGCGGCCTTCAAGGAGCGCAGTGAAGACGAGCGGGAACAGATTGTGCGGGCTTGAGTCGTAAAGCGAGGGGTCGCCAGAGCCAACGACGTTGAAG
>CAZCOC010000065.1:0-7489 GCA_964500075.1 uncultured Salinibacterium sp. | reverse complement strand
TTGGCAGATCGGCCAACGTCGCATCCCGAACTGTGTACGCGAATGGCGTTTCCTCTTGCGGCTTCGCACGCAGGTGCGGAGGCAGCGTTCGGCGACGCTCGTACTCCGACTCAAGCACCCGCCATCACCGCCCGCTGCCACAACCGGCGCCCGCTCACGTGACATCCTTCCGCCAGGATGTCATCGCGCCGGCGGCCGCAGAGGTCGTAGCGATGCCAATGAGCACGAGCCCACCCTGCCACCATTCGAGCGTTGCGGTCGCGGCTGCGGGCGAAAGCGTCGTATAGAAGCTCGCACCGACTAGGGCGTCGCTCGCCGCCCCCGGCAAAAACTTGCCCACGTCAGCAGTCCATTCCCAAATGGATGCCGCGAATCGCAGAATCGGTTCGACGAACTGTGTAAACGCGAGCACGACAACAATCGCGGCGATCTGGTTCGGAATGAGGGCACCGATACCGGCCCCGACAACGGTCCAGATCGCCATCGTGAGCACGATTCTGGCGAGCAGAAGCCAGGTCTCGCCAGAGTCGATGGCCGCCTCATTTCCGGTCAACGCAAGAATTGGCGCTCCGAGGCCGACCGAGCCGAGAACACCGGCAACGCCGTAGACCGCGCCAGCACCGAACAGCACCACGAGTTTGGCCGCGAGCACTCTCGAGCGTCGTGGGGTCGCAAGAAACGTCGGTGTCAAGGTCTGATGACGAAACTCGGATGTCACAACAAGCACCCCGAGGATAAGTGGAAAGACATACCCAATCGCGGTCGCTGTCGAGTAGATGATCGGCGGCAAGCTCGCCGAATCGACTTGCGGTGCGCCCTGAGTGCCAGCGAGTTGCTCGCCGAGCGCCCCGAACAGACCGGCAAGCAGAGCCGCGGTGAAGCCGACGTAGCCGACCAAGATAAGCAGCAGTATCCACCAGCCGCTTGTCGACGTGAGCTTGCGATACTCGGATCGAATCGCTCGGATCATGCCGAGTCTCCTGAGCTGTCTGCGTCACCGACAAGGTCGAGGAAGACCTCCTCGAGCCCGACGTGCTCAGCGGCAAGATGGCGCAGTGGAATTCCCGCGCTGAGGGCCAGCTCCCCGACCTGCTCCACGCCAACACCGGTTACGCGAAGCATTCCCTCAACATCGTGCACCGCGGCGCCTGCTGCGAGCAGAATCCTAGCGAGTGCGGCGCGATCCACAGCGTCAACATTGACGTGCGATCCGGTCTCGAGTGCATCGAGGGAGCCCTGAAACACCGAACTGCCGCGACGGATGATCACGACGCGATCAACACTCTGCTGCACCTCACTCAGAACGTGTGACGAGATAAGCACCGTTCGGCCATCCTCGGCCAGGCTCCGAAGGAAACCGCGCATCCAACGGATGCCCTCCGGGTCGAGCCCGTTGCTCGGTTCGTCGAGAACGAGCACTCCGGGGTCGCCGAGCAGAGCAAATGCCAAACCGAGTCGCTGGCGCATTCCCATCGAGTACCCGCCAACTTTGCGATCGGCAAACTCGCTGAGGCCGACGGTTTCGAGCACGTTCGCAACCCGACCGTCGTCGATGCCTGCTGCGGCCGCGTAGACCCGCAAATGGTTTCTGCCGCTGCGGCCGGGGTGAAAGCTCGAGGCTTCGAGCGCAGTGCCGACGGTTGAGAGCGGCTGGGCAAGCTCGTGATATGCCGAGCCGCCGAAGGTGGCTGAGCCGCTCGTGGGTCGAACGAGCCCAAGCAGCATCCTCAATGTCGTCGTCTTGCCAGCACCATTCGGCCCGAGAAACCCGGTCACAACTCCCGGCTCAACGGTGAAAGTCAAGTCGTTGACAGCCACGACGCCGCCGAAGCGTTTCGAGATACCGCTGAACTCGATCGTCGATGAAGCTCTGAACGCCATGCGTCCAGTCTACGAATCTAGGCGCCAATCGACAGGTGCAGCGTCGAGCGAGTGCAGCAGCTCATTCGCTCGACTGAACGGCTTCGAGCCGAAGAATCCGCGGTGTGCCGAAAGCGGACTCGGATGGGCGCTCGTGATTCTCGGCATCGCACCGAGCAGTGGCGCGAGAGCCACGGCATCTTGGCCCCACAGGATAGCGACGAGCGGGCCGCCGCGATCGACCAGGGCGCGGATCGCATGCTCCGTCACCTCTTCCCAACCTTTGCCGCGGTGCGAACCGGTGAGCCCACTCTGGACTGTAAGCACTCGGTTGAGGAGCATGACCCCCTGCTCGGCCCAGCCGCTGAGGTCACCGTGGCTCGGCGGAGCGAACCCGAGGTCGTCCTGAAGTTCGCGGTAGATGTTCGTGAGGCTGCGCGGGAGAGGACGCACACTGCGCTCGACAGCGAAGGCGAGCCCGATTGGATGCCCAAGAGTCGGGTACGGATCCTGCCCGACGATGAGCACGCGAACAGCGGCCATTGGGTAGCTGAAGGCTCGAAGCACGTGGTCCCCGCTGGGCAGGTACGACCTTCCGGCTTCGACCTCGGCGCGGAGGAACTCCCCCATCGCCGCGATCTGGCCATCCACGGGGGTCATGGCACTCGCCCAGCCGGCATCGACGAGCTCAGCGAGCGGTCGCGGCATCCGCTATCAGCTCGTCTTCAGACCGTTGGTTCGACCGGCGGCAGTGCCGACCAAGGAGAGGTGATCCACAGTGACGTGCGACGCCAAGTGTAGCGGGGCTCGTGCACCCTGCCCGGTTTGGTGTACAGCACGACGGTTCGTACATCGGCACCCATCTTCTCGATGGTCGTGTTGACCATGGCACGGGTGCGCCCCGAGTCGGAGTCGTCGTCAACAATGATCCGGGCGGGTCCCCGCGAGGCGCCTCCGAACTCGCTCCAACCAAGCACTTCGCGTTCTTCGGCCACGCGGCTCGGCGAAGTGGTCATTGCACAACGCTAGCCCTCCGATAGCATCCGTTCATGTCACTGCTTCGTGGAAAATCCGGCGCGATCACTTTCGGACTCGTTGGGTACCTCTTTCTGCTCGAGATCGTCAGCGGAATCATCCAGGGCTACTACATTCCGCTCATTCCCGACCTTGTCGAGTTTCTCGGCATCCGCGACGCCGACTTCAACTGGTTCGAAGCAGCGCAACTGCTGCTCTCCGCTATCGCCGTGCCGATACTCGCCAAGCTCGGCGACATGTATGGCCACAAGCGCATCCTGCTCATCTCGACCGCGCTGACTGCTGGCGCGACATGGTGGCTCGCGTTCACCGGAGACTTCACCAGTTTTCTCATCGCTTGGGCACTGCAAGGCTTCTATGTCGTGTGGTTGCCGCTCGAGGTGGCGCTCATCTTCGACCGAGGACGCAAGACCCACACCGGTGCATCCCAGACGAGGCGCGCAGCCGGATACCTCGTTGTCGCTCTCCAGGCGGGCGCCATCATCGGCGCATTGAGTAGTGGTCGCATCTTGGCGGCCCTCGACGGGAACATCACACTGACCCTCATGGTGCCGGCTGTGGCCGTCTCGCTCGTATTTTTCGCCGTGTTGTTCGGGGTGCCTGAGTCAACGCCGCTGCAGGGCCGATCCCTCGACTTCTGGGGATTCGTGGGACTCACGATCGGTTTGCTCCTGATTACCTCCGGCCTGACCTTCCTGCGCATCAACGGCCCGGCCACCTGGTGGGTCTACGCGATCATGGCACTTGGTGTTCTCACCTTCATTCCATGGGGTCGCAATCAGCTCAAGAAGGATGACCCGGCGATCGACCTCCGGGTCCTGCGGCAGCCGACAATGTGGCCAGTTCAACTCACTGCCGCCCTCGTCGGCATCAGCCTGCTCGGCGCCCAAGCGCCCCTGGCAACGTTCGCAGGAACCGACCCGATCAACGGCTACGGGCTCGGCCTCGATGCCTCCGAGATCTCAAACATCATTGGCGCTTACCTCGTCTCGATGATCGTGGGAGCGCTCATCTTCCCGCGGCTTTCCAAGTGGACGAGTCCCCGCATCGCGATGATCGTAGCGACGTTCTTTGTTGCCACCGGTTACCTGCTGTTCTTGCCCTTCCACCAGACAGTGCTCTCGGTGATCATCAACATGGCGATCGCTGGCCTCGGCTCGGGTGCACTCGTCGGCGCGCTGCCAGCCGCCGCGGCCGCGGCAGCGCCAATCGGCCAGACCGGCATCGCGACCGCCCTCACGAACACCACAAAAACGATCGGGGGCTCGTTCGCCTCAGCGGTTTTTGCGATCGTACTGGCCGCAGGAGTGGCATCCGCTGCGACCTCGACCGCGTCAAGTCTGCTCGGCTACCTCACCGTCTTTGCCATCTGTGGCGCCGGTGCGCTGGTGGCCGCAATCCTGCTGTTCTTCGTTCCAAAGCTGGCCTTCGCTGACGTCGAGCCGGTTGGCGAACTTGAGTCCGAGGAGCCAGCCCCCGCACCCCCGGTCACGAACGAGGGCTGAGCAGTCCGCGAATCACCTTGTGCGGCGCAGCCTGGGCAACGGGCTTGATCGTCACAAGGTCGAGGTTGACGAACGGTGGCAGTTCGACGGCGTGAACGATCGCCGCGGCGATGTCTTCCGCCGAGAGCGGATCGCCGACGTTCTCATACACGGCGTCTGCCTTCGACTGGTCTCCGTCAAACCTGACGAGCGCGAACTCCTCGGTCTTGACCATTCCCGGCGCAACCTCAATCACACGGATCGGTTCGCCAGCGAGCTCCAACCGCAGAACTGCCGTCATGGCATGCTGGGCGAACTTCGCCGCGTTGTAGCCGCCGCCACCCTCGTAGGCGATGTGACCGGCGATCGAGGTGATCATAACGATGCTCGCGCTCGAGCCTGGCGTGATGCCCGCCCGCAGGAGCGGCAGCAGCGCGCTCGTCACGCGCTTCGATCCAACGACGTTGACGTCGAACATGCGCACCCAATCTTCTGGATCGCTCGCCTCGACGGTGGCGAACCCGAACGCGCCACCGGCGTTGTTGATGAGCGCGTGGATCGGACCGAGCTCACGAAGAAAGTCTCTGAGCGCATCCACTTGCCCCTGATTGGTTACATCGGCAACGAACGCCAATGCGCCGGTCTGTGCTGCGAGCGTGTGAAGTCGCTCGCCCCGGCGGGCAACAGCCACGACCTGCCAGCCGTGCTTGCGAAACAGTCTGACCGTTGCAGCACCGATACCAGAACTTGCGCCGGTCACAACCACGCGACGTTTCACCTGAGGTTGCGCCATGCACCAAAAGTACCTCCTCTCGTCACGAACGCAGGCCATAACCGCTTCGCGTTCCGCCCGTCGGCGCTGAACGGGCCCCTCGCGTTTCGTTACGCCGTGTGTCGGCCCCAATTGCCGTGCACCAAGGCGCTGCTTAGGCTCACTCATCGAGTGGGCGACCGTCCCGCGCATCACCTCTCCGAAGGAGTTCCCATGTCTGACTGGAAGTTCGAGACCAAGCAGGTGCACAGCGGGGCGAAGCCTGACCCCACCACCAACGCGCGCGCGACGCCGATTTACAAGACGACGTCGTACGTGTTCAACGACACCCAGCACGCACAGAACCTGTTCGCGCTCGCCGAGTTCGGCAACATCTACACGCGCCTCATGAACCCGACGACAGACGTCGTTGAGCAGCGGGTAGCGGCACTCGAGGGTGGCACCGCGGCGCTGGCCGTGGCATCCGGTTCGTCTGCAGTCACCTATTCAGTGCTCAACATCGCTGGCGCCGGTGACCACATCGTCTCCTCGTCGTCGATCTATGGCGGAACCTACAACCTGTTCAAGTACACCCTCGCCAAGCTCGGCATCGAGGTCACCTTCGTTGAGAACCAAGATGATGAGGCCGAGTGGGCGGCAGCGGTACGGCCGAACACCAAGCTGTTCTTTGCCGAGACCATCGGCAACCCGAAGATCAACATTCTCGACATCGAGAAGGTCGCGGGCATCGCTCACGAGAACAACCTGCCACTCATCGTCGACAACACGATTGCCACGCCGTATCTCATTCGCCCGTTCGAGTTCGGTGCAGACATCGTCGTTCACTCTGCCACGAAGTTCCTGGGTGGCCACGGCACGGTCATCGCCGGCGTGATCGTCGATGGCGGCAAGTTCCCGTGGGCCGCCAACGCCGATAAGTTCCCTGGGCTCACCGAGCCGGACCCGAGCTACCACGGCGCGAGCTACACGACCGTACTCGGGGATGCGATCGCCTACGTCATCAAGATCCGCGTACAGTTGCTGCGCGACACCGGTGCAGCGCTTTCGCCCGACAGTGCATTCCAGATCATTCAGGGAATCGAAACGCTCAGCTTGCGCATCGAGCGCCATGTGCAGAATGCCCAGGACATCGCAGAATGGCTCGAGAACCACGAGGACGTCGCATCGGTCAACTACTCGGGGCTCCCATCGAGCCCGTGGTACGCCGCAGCCAATAAGTACTCCCCGAAGGGTGTTGGTGCCGTGCTCTCCTTCGAACTGAAGGGCGGTGTTGATGCGGGCCGCGCGCTCGTTGAGAACGTCGAGCTGTTCAGCCACCTCGCAAACATTGGTGACGTACGCAGTCTGATCATTCACCCGGCGTCGACGACGCACTCGCAACTCACCCCGGAGCAGCAGCTCACGACCGGCGTAACGCCGGGCCTCGTGCGCCTGTCGGTTGGCATCGAGAATGTCGACGACCTCAAGGCGGATCTGGAGGCGGGCTTCGCTGCCGCGCGTTCGGTTTCGGCGGCCAACGCGCGCGCCTAATCGTTGAGTGGCAGACGGCACGTGCGTAACACGCACGTGCCGTCTGCGGTTCTTGGGGATACTTAGTCAGACATGGACTGGCAAACTCCCGAAGACGCTGTGCCATCGGCCTTCGTCACTCAAGCGAACGCGCGGCAGGTCGTCGGCAAGCCTCCGTCCAGCGGCGCGTGGCGCGAAGGTGACCCGGTTGGGAACCGGCAATTCCTATCGTTCGGCGAGACTGCTCTCGAGCAGGGCGGGGTGCTCCCGGCCGTCAGCGTCGCCTACGAGACCTTTGGCACTCGCAACGCCGATTCCAGCAACGCGATCCTCGTGCTGCACGCGCTCACCGGAGACAGTCACGTCGCCGGCGACCCTGGCCCCGGGCATCCGACTGCCGGATGGTGGAACGCGCTCATCGGTCCGGGAAAGGCGATCGACACCGATCAGTGGTTCGTTGTGGCGCCAAACATGCTTGGCGGTTGTCAGGGCACAACCGGGCCAGCATCTGTTGCCCCCGATGGCCAAGAGTGGGGAGGGCGCTTTCCATTCGTGACCATCCGCGACCAGGTGGCCGTGCAGTTGGCAGTGACCGAAGCGCTCGGCATCAAGTGCTGGGCCGCTGTGATCGGCGGCTCAATGGGTGGCATGCAGTCGCTCGAGTGGGCGGTCACCCATCCGGATCGAGTAGCGCGTGTTGCGGTACTCGCCGCACCTGCAATCTCGAACGCAGATCAGATTGCGCTGAACTCAGTGCAGATCGAGGCGATCCGCATGGATCCGGCCTTCGCCGACGGCCAATACTATGACGCCGCCGACGGCGAAGGCC
>CAZCOC010000064.1:0-7501 GCA_964500075.1 uncultured Salinibacterium sp. | reverse complement strand
GACAGGCAGCGTGACAGGCAGGAGGGGCCCGCATGAAGTTCGAGATCAACGGCGACCCCGTCGAGGTTGAGCCGCGGCCCGGCCAAGTGTTGCGCACGCTGCTCCGCGAACAGGACCACTTCGAGGTCAAGAAGGGCTGCGACGCCGGCGACTGCGGTGTCTGCACGGTGCTGCTCGACGGTGCGCCGGCGCACTCCTGCATCGTTCCCGCGCACCGCCTCGAAGGCGCGAGCGTCACGACCGTGACAGGTCTCGGCTCTGCAGAACACCCGCACCCGATGCAACAGCGTTTCCTTGATGCGGCGGGCTTTCAGTGCGGCTTCTGCACCTCGGGCTTTATCGTCACAGCGTCGACGTTCACTGAGGATGACCACGGCGATCTCGACCGCCTGCTCAAGGGCAACCTCTGCCGTTGCACCGGGTACCGCTCGATCCACGATGCCATCACGGGCGTCAGAAACGTCGAGACCGCGCCATCCGGGGATGCTGCCGGCCGCTCGGTCGCGCCGCCCGCCGCCATGCGAGTGGTCACCGGCACGGAGGATTACACCCTCGACTTCAAGACCACGTCGCTTGCCCACATCGCTGTGCTGGGCAGTCCGCACGCACACGCGCGTATCCGCTCGATCGACACTGGCGCAGCCCTTGCCATCGATGGCGTGCACGCCGTGCTCACTCACCACGACTCCCCCGCGACCCTGTTCTCGACCGGTCGTCACGAGCACCGCACCGACGATCCGGATGACACACTCGTGTTCGATTCGGTGCTGCGGTTCCACGGGCAGCGGGTCGCCGCCGTTCTCGCCGAGACAGTCGCGCTTGCCGAGCTCGCGCTTGACGCAATCGTGGTCGACTATGAGGTGCTGCCGGCGCTCTTCGATCCCGAGCTGGCGCGCGACGAAGGTGCACCGCTCCTGCACGCCGATAAGGGGCCAGAGTCGCGCATCGCTGATCCGCAGCGAAACGTCGTCGCCGAGTTCCACGGCCACCTTGGCGATGTGGATGCCGCGATCACTGCGAGCCTCGCCGCTGGCGGCGCATCCGTCTCAGGTACTTGGCACACCGGCCGCGTCAGTCACGCTGCCCTCGAGACCCACGCAACGCGCGGCTGGCTCGACGCGGAGGGGCGGCTCGTTTTGCGTACCTCAAGTCAGGTGCCGTTCCTCGTGCGCAAAGAGCTGTGCCATATCTTCGGCCTCGACGAAACTCAGGTTCGGGTGTTTACAGCGCGGGTCGGCGGTGGGTTCGGCGGCAAGCAGGAACTGCTCACCGAAGACCTCGTGGCCCTCGCGGTGCTGAAGACCGGTAAGGCGGTCGAGTACGAGTTCAGTCGTGAAGACGAGTTCACGATCGCGCCGAGCAGGCACCCGATGCGCGTGGCAGTGACGGTTGCCGCCGACCCCGACGGCACGCTCACAGCGCTCGTCGTTGACGAACTCATGGACACCGGCGCCTACGGCAACCACGGCATCGGCGTGATGTACCACTCGATTCACGAGTCGATCGAGGTCTACCGCTGCGCAAACAAGAAGGTGGATGCCGCGTCGGTCTACACCAACACCTTGCCATCCGGGGCGTTCCGCGGCTACGGCCTCGGGCAAGTAATCTTCGCCATCGAGTCGGCGCTGGACGAGCTCGCTCGCAAACTCGGCATCGATCCGTTCGAGTTCCGGCGCCGCAACGTGATCGTGCCCGGCGACCCGTTCGTCGTGACCGAGCACGAAACCCAGTCCGACCTGCAGATGGCGAGCTACGGACTCGACCAGTGCCTCGATTTGGTTGAGAGTGCCCTCGCACGCGGGCCGCAGCATCACGTCACCGCGCCGGAGGGCTGGCCGATCGGCACCGGTATGGGGCTCGCGATGATTGCGACAATTGCCCCCCGCGGGCACTTTGCCGCGGCATCCGTCACGGTGCTCGATGACGGGTTCTTCGAGATCGCCGTCGGCACCGCCGAGTTCGGCAACGGCACGACGACCGTGCACGCGCAGCTCGCAGCGACGGCGCTGGGAACGACCGTCGATCGCATCCGCATCAAGCAGTCAGACACCGACGCCTCGGGCTACGACACGGGAGCCTTCGGTTCAGCGGGAGTTGTTGTCGCCGGGCAAGCCGTGTTCGTGGCGGCCGAGCAGTTGCGCGACCTCATCGCTGAGCGCGGCCTCGTGCCAGGGCTGAGTGCGACCGCCGACCACCACGGCAGCCCGCGATCGGTGTCGTTCAACGTGCACGGGTTTCGGGTTGCGGTGAACCCGGCGACCGGCGAAGTGCGCATCCTGCAGTCGATTCAGGCGGCGGATGCTGGCACCGTCATGAACCCGGAACAGTTGCGAGGCCAGATCGAGGGTGGTACCGCCCAAGCCATCGGGAGCGCGCTCTATGAGGAACTGACCATCGACGAAGACGGGCGCGTGCTGACGACGGCGCTGCGTAACTACCACGTTCCGCGCTACTCAGACCTGCCGGTGACCGAGGTCTACTTCGCTGACACGAGCGATCCGCTCGGGCCGCTCGGGGCGAAGTCGATGAGTGAGGCGCCGTACAACCCGGTTGCACCGGCCCTCGCCAACGCAATCCGGGATGCGCTCGGCGTGCGTCCGATGGAGCTGCCAATGTCGCGCGACCGGTTGTGGCGGCTGGTGCAGGACGCTAGCGCCTAACGGGTTACTCGGATCGCCGTCGGATGGATGGCACCGTCGGTCGTCGAGAGTGGCCGAATGCTTGCTCCGGTTCGCGCCGCCAAGACTTCAGCGAGGATCGAGATCGCGGTCTCCTCTGGAGTGCTCGCCCCGAGATCAAGGCCGATCGGCGAGCGTAAGCGCTGGATCCGGTGCGGCTCGACCCCTCGCTCGGCCAGCGACGCCAGCCGGCGGTCGTGAGTAGTGCGTGAACCCATCGCGCCGACATACGCGGCTTGCGACCGCAGCGCAATGTCAATCAGTTTGGAATCGAACCGCGAATCGTGGCTGAGCACGCACAGCACCGTTCGCTCGTCGACCTCGCCAGCCGCGATGCGCTCAGCGAGAAACTCGGTCGGCCACTGCACGACCACCTCGGCGCCCGCGAAGCGGTCGGCGGTCGCGAACAGCGGGCGCGGATCGCACACCGTCACTCGGTAGCCGAGCACCGCGGCAGCCGCGGCGAGGGCGGTCGAGAACTCCATCGCGCCGAAGATGATCATGCGCGCGGGCTCCGGTGGGAGTTCCACGAAGACCTGTGGCGCGGCGCCCTCGCACGGGACGATCGTGGTGATCGCTTCGCGGCGGAGGAGGAGTTCGGTGAGCCGAGCATCCAGCAACTGAATGTGGATGCGCAACTGGCCACCGCAACTCAGCCCGGCAACGAAGGCGGTCTCGTCCTCGATGCCGTACTCGACTGTGCGCGGCACGCCGTCCGCGAGCACTGCCTCGCAAGCCGCCACTACCTCGGCCTCGACGCAGCCGCCGGCGATGCTGCCGATGACCGCGCGCCCGTCGTAGGCCATCGAGGTGCCAACGGTGCGCGGGGCGCTGCCTTCGATCGACACCGCTGTCGCCACCGCGAGCTGGCGCCCGGCATCGGCCGCGGCAAGCAGTCGGTCGGCGATTTCATACATGCGTTCAGCCTGCCACAGGCTGGATGTGCGGCAGCCAGCGCGTTCAGCGGCGCAGCGCCTCCTCGACGGCGGCCGTGGCGTGCAGCAGGGTCGTTGGGAACACCGGCTGCCGAGCCGATCACGCACGAGCTCGTTGATCAGCCGGTACTACCGCGCAGAACTCTCCCGGCTCATCCCGCGGATGAGTCCGATTATCGTTATGGTTTGACGGTAGTCGCTCGGAAATGTTTCTGACACGAGATGGTGCTACAACGGAGTAATGCTGACCACGAGGCGCGGCGCGGCCAAGTCGCTCCTGGACTTCAGGAACGTCGCGATGACGTTCCCTGACGGCACCGTTGCGCTCACCGGAGTCGACCTCACCGTGAATCGCGGCGAGTTCGTCACCGTCGTCGGTCCGTCCGGCTGCGGAAAGTCGACCCTCCTGCGCATCGCGTCAGGGCTTGAGACCGCCTCGAGCGGCACAGTGGAACTCAACACCGACCGCATCGGCTACGTCTTTCAGGATGCAACGCTGTTGCCCTGGCGCTCGGTGCAGTCCAACGTCGAGCTGCTTGCAGAACTTCACGGCACCCCGCGCGCGCAGCGTGCGGTGAAAGCCAAGGAGGCCATCGAGCTCGTCGGACTTACAGGCTTCGAGAAGTATCTTCCCCGAGCACTCTCTGGTGGTATGCGCATGCGCACCTCACTGGCCCGCTCGCTGACGCTTGACCCGGAGATCTTCCTGTTCGACGAACCGTTTGGGGCCCTCGACGAGATCGCGCGCGAACGGCTGAACGACGAACTCATCAAGCTGTTCACCGAGAAGCAATTCGCCGGGCTGTTTATCACTCACTCGGTGTCCGAGGCGGTGTACCTGTCAACGAGGGTGGTCGTCATGTCGGGTCGGCCTGGCAACATCGTCGACACCTTCGAGGTGCCGTTCGAGATGCCACGTGACCCAGAGATTCGATTCACCGCGGAGTTCGCGCACTTGATCGGTGAGGTCTCACACGCCCTTCGCGGGGGGCACAACTGATGTCAGTTCAGGATCAGCCGAACGACGCCATCGGCACCGAGAGCGCTGCGCTCGTTCAGACTCGTGTCGGACGGCCCGACTTCGGACGAGCCAGCATCTGGGGACCACCGCTGGCGGTGCTCGCCCTAGTGATCGGCGTGTGGTACCTCGCCGCTTTGGTGATTCTCGAACCCGACCGACGCTTTCTATTGCCTGCACCGCACGTCGTTCTTGCGGTCTTCGCCAACGAGAACACCAGAGTGGACATCTGGGTTGCGCTCTTGAACACGGCGGCGGTCGCGATCACCGGGCTGGCAATCGCGATCGCGATCGGCGTGGTCTGGGCGATCGGAATGAGTCAGGCGCGGTGGGTCGAGCGTTCACTGTTCCCGTACGCGGTCATCCTGCAGAGCATCCCGATTCTCGCCGTTGTTCCGCTGATCGGGTTCTGGTTTGGCTACGACTTTGCGGCACGAACGATCGTCTGCGTGCTGATCGCCCTGTTCCCGATGGTGTCGAACACGCTGTTTGGCCTGCAATCGGTTGATCGCTCGCAGCGCGAACTGTTCCTGCTGCAAGGCGCATCCCGCTGGACGATTCTCACCAAGCTCGAGTTCCCGACCGCGCTGCCAGCCATTTTCGCGGGGATGCGCATCTCAGCCGGTCTTTCGGTCGTCGGCGCAATCGTCGGTGATTTCTTCTTCCAGCGCGGCACGCCCGGTATCGGCTCGCTCATTGCGAAGTACGGTTCCCGACTGCAATCGCCCGAACTGTTTGCTTCGGTCATTGTGTCGGCGCTGTTCGGTGTCGTGATCTTCGTCTTCTTCGGTTGGCTTCGTCGACGTGCCGTCGGCAAGTGGTACGACGTCAGCTGAGTCCCGCCCACCAATCACAAACCACACAGCACAAGGAGAAGCAATGCGAATCACGCGTTCTCGCGCAATCATCGTCACCGGCCTCGTTGCCGGCTCGATGGCGCTCGCCGCATGCGCCCCAACCGTCCCAGTCGACGAGCCCACTGGACTCACGATCGGCGCGATCGACTTGGCCGCCGCCGGCTGCCCGGCCGACCTCAAGATCCAGACGGACTGGAACCCGGAGTCCGAGCACGGCCACCTCTACGAATTGGTTGGTGAGGGCTACACGGTCGACTCGAACGCGAAGACCGTCACTGGACCGTTGTTTGCAAGCGGCGAGTACACCGGTATCAATGTCACGGTGGCATCCGGCGGACCGGCAATTGGGTTCTCGCAGCCAAACGCGCAGATGTACGCGGATGACTCGATCTTTATGGGCTACGTCGGCACCGATGAGGCGATCGCTCAGTCAGGAGCTCTGCCGACGGTCGGTGTGTTCGCACCGCTTGAGAAGGATCCGCAGATGATCATGTGGGATCCAGAGACGTACCCAGACGTTGAAACAATCGCCGACCTCGGACGCGCAGGCGCCATCGTGCGCGTCTTCCCGGGCGGTACATTCATCGACTACTTCGTCGGCATCGGCTCACTTGCGGCTGAGCAAATCGACCCTACGTACGACGGGCAGCCGGCGGTATTCGTAAGCGAGGGCGGCGCGATCGCTCAGCAGGGCTTCGCCTCGGCCGAGCCGTACATCTACGAGAACGAGGTACCGGAGTGGGGCAAGCCGGTCAAGTATCAGCTCATCAACGACGCCGGCTACCCCAAGTACGCCGCGGTCATGTCGGTCAAACCCGAGAGCCTCACGGAGTTCGCTGACTGTCTCACGGCACTCGTGCCGGTGCTGCAGCAAGCAACGGTTGACTACTACGCTGCGCCGGATTCCACGAACACGCTCGTGCTTGAGCTGGTCGAGGCGTATGACACCGGTTGGGTCTACACCCAGGGCGTTGCGGACTTCTCGGTCGCAACCCAGCTCGGCGAGGGCATTGCCGCGAACGGGCCGGACAGCACAGTCGGCAACCTCGATGAGGCTCGCATGCAGGAGCTCTTCGACATCGTCGTGCCGATCTATGCCGCGGCGGGCCTGCCCGTTGCGGAGGGGTTGAGCATCGAGGACATCTACACAAACGACTTCATCGACCCGTCGATCGGGTTCTAGGTCCTGAAGCTCGGGGAGGTGGACGATTGCCACCTCCCTCGGTCGGTCGGGCGGCAAATCTCGACGTGCTCGCCGGACCCGGCCTAGCGCGCCTTCGCTTCTGCGGCTACCGTCGGTTCTGCGGCTACCATCGGTTCTGCGGCTACCGTCGGTTCTGCGGCTACCATCGGTTCTGCAGCTACCATCGGTTCTGCGGCTACCGTCGGTTCTGCGGCTACCGTGCCTTCGCGACCAGCACCGAGTCGATCGCGGTGCCCTCCGCTGTCACCCGCTCGAACTGCGCGCACTCGATGATGTCGAGACCGGATGCCGCGGTGAGCAGTTCTTCGACCGTGTGGAGCACGGCCGGGTCCTGTGGCCCGCCGACGCCGCGGCGCAGGTTGTCGCGATCGTGGCCGATGAGCGCGAGAGTTCCGCCCGGGGCGAGGTATCCGGCGGCGTTGCCGATCGTGCTGGCGAGTTGAGGTGCGGGCAGCTGCAGGTATGCGACGACCACGAGGTCGACGACTTGCGGGGGCACCCAGGTCGTGGCATCCGCCGTCACCCAGGTCACCTCGAGGCCGAGGTCCTTCGCCCGCGCTGCACCCCGCGCGAGGCCGACCCCTGCGAAGTCCACGGCCGTCACCTGCCAGCCGAGCGAGGCGAGCCAGATCGCGTTTCGGCCTTCGCCCGCGCCAAGATCGACCGCGGCGCCAGGGCTTAGGCCGGCCAGCGTCGCCGCGATCCAAGCGTTCGGCTCGAGTGACCAGACGCTCGCGGCCTCGTAGCGCCGATCCCAATCCTCAGCCTGCATCCCAGCCCCTCACATCCCAGCCCCTCTCAACCTTGCC